>JAQSDP010000412.1 GCA_029945985.1 bacterium
AACGCCCTTGCTTACGCGCGGGCCTCTGCATCGGAGCAATACACAGTTTTCTCGCTGTGGTATACGTTTCGGGCGGCGCATCCGTTGTATACGATCATCGACCAGAAGCGGACGGTGGATTACATCAATTCGTTCCTTCGCATCTACGAACAGGGCGGGCGGCTGCCGGTTTGGGAGCTGTGGGGCGAAGAGACGGACACGATGATCGGGTATCACTCGGTGAGTGTGATCGCCGACGCGATGGCGAAGGGCATCGAAGGGTTCGATTACGAAAAGGCTTACGCGGCCGCAAAATACTCCGCCAACCTGGACCACCACGGCCTCGCTGCATACAAGAAACGCGGCTACGTCTCGGGCGAGGACGATAACGAATCGGTTTCGAAGACCCTGGAGTATGCCTATAACGACTGGTGTATCGCTCAGATGGCGAAGATACTCCTGGCCAAGCGCGAACGCGACAATCGAGACCCTCGTATACTCCGAGAACGAGCAGGGTGGGACGACCCATATCGACGCGAAACCACTTATCATCTAGATGAGGAACGGAGGGTGTTTTTGCATCGTGCTCGTTTCTTCGAGAACCTCTTCGACCCCGAAACAACCTTCTTCCGACCCAAGCGGAACGGCAGCTTTGTAAAGCCGTTCGCTCCGAACGAGGTAACGTTCCATTTCACAGAGGGCAACTCATGGCAGTATTCCTTTTTTACCCCGCACGATGTAACGCATCTGATCAAGCTGATGGGCGGACGCGATAAGTTCGTCGCAAAGCTCGACGAGCTTTTCACTACCGAGCAGAAACTCACCGGCCGCGAGCAGCCTGACATCACCGGGTTGATCGGCCAGTACGCGCATGGCAACGAACCGTCGCACCATATTCCGTATCTTTATAACTACGCCGGAGCGCCGTCGAAGACCCAGGCGAGGGTACGTTATATTCTCGACAACTTCTACAAGAACTCGCCGGACGGTTTGATCGGCAACGAGGACTGCGGCCAGATGTCTGCTTGGTATGTTTTAAGTGCGAGCGGGTTCTATTCGACCACGCCGGGACAAACCTCGTACGACCTCGGTACGCCGATCTTTAAGGAGGTTAAGTTCAACCTTGAGAATGGCAAGACTTTCGCGGTCCGCGCACCGAATGTATCGGAGAAGAACTTCTTCGTTAGGTCCGTGAAGTGGAACGGTAAGACGCATCGAAGCTCGTTCATACGGCATGAGGATATCATGAAGGGCGGCGTGCTTGAGTTCGAGATGACGAACACGCCGAACGACAAGGCATTTACTGATCACTCGCGAACGGCCATTTCGCAGGTGACGGCGGCCGTGCCGATCATCGAAGGGCAGCGAGTTTTTAAGGACAAGACGACGATAAACATCAAAGCTCCGCTCGGCGGCAAGATCCATTGGAAACAGGATGGAACGACCAGCTCGCACGATTGGAGAACCGACTTCCAATCATTCGAGATTGCCGAGACAACGACGGTCCGAGCCTATACGGTCGATGCCGAAGGTCGAAGGAGCAAAGAGGTCGAGGCCGTCTTTGCCAAACGCTCGAACGACTGGACGGTAAAGCTCAACTCCGAATTTAACAGCCAGTATCCCGGCAGCAGCTACGACGCGATCATCGATGGGCTGCGCGGGAATCAGAATTTTGCGGCGGGCGAGTGGCAGGGTTATTGGGGCAAGCCGTTCGAGGCGGTCATCGATCTGCAGCGGGAGACTGAGATACGCGAGGTCGGCGGAAGTTTTCTCCAGTCTGCCCGATCATGGATCTGGATGCCCGACCGGCTCTCGTTTGAGGTGTCGAACGACGGGACAACCTTCACGAAGATCGCCGATTGGAAACCTGAATTTCCTCAGACTGAGATGAGCGGCACGCCGAAAGAATTTCTAAAGACGGTAACGCCGGTAAAGGCTCGCTACGTCAGAGTCTGTGCGTTCAATTTCGGCAAGATCCCATCATGGCATCTCGGTGCCGGCGGCGATCCGTGGATATTCGTGGATGAGATCTTCATCAGGTAGACAGCGGCGTCAGTTGTTGGGAGGCTGGCGGCCGTCGTGTCAGTATCCCGAGGGTGGGGAGGCTGGCGGTCGTCGTGTCAGTAGCCCGACCGTTAGGGAGGGCGCCGCTTACCAATAATCGATTTCATGACGCGAGACTATATTGATTTTCAAGATCGCTCTCAGCCCCTCGGCTTTCTCATTACCATCCGGTGCTATGGCACGTGGCTCCACGGTGACGAGCGCGGTTCGATGGATCGACGAACGTTCAATACGTTTGGCATGCCGGGCCGACCGACCAATTCCGATCTAAGAGACAGTGACCGAGAATTCCTTAAGAGCCCGCCGATGCGGCTCGACGCGACATGTCGCAGGATTGTCGAGGAATCGATCAGAGAGGTCTGTGAGTTTCGAAGCGTCGGGTTGGTGGCGATCAATGTGCGCACTAATCACGCGCATTCCGTTGTACGGTCATCGAAACCTCCGGAACCGCTGATGAACAGCTTTAAGGCGTACGCGACT
>JAQSDP010000413.1 GCA_029945985.1 bacterium
TTTTGTCCTGCTGTTCGCGGAGGCGGACGAAATGATCGATGCGGTCCTCGATCGATTCGATGTGTCCGTAGAGCATCGTCGCGTTGGTTTTGAGGCCCGCCTTATGGACCTTACCGGCGAGTTCGAGCCACCGGTCACCATCGCACTTATGATCGCAGATTCTGCTCCTCGTCGGCTCGGCGAAGATCTCCGCACCGCCGCCGGGGCATGAATCCATACCCGCAGCTTTCAGCTTCTCGATCACGTCTTCGTCCGACATCTTGTAAAACCGAGCGAAGAAATCAAGCTCGACCATTGTGAGCGCTTTCAGATGCAGTTTCGGAAATTCGCGCTTGAGTGACGAGAATAGGTCGGTGTAGTACTCGAAGGGAAGCTTGCTGTTCAACCCACCGACGATGTGGAGTTCCGTGGCACCTTCCGCAACTGCTGTGCGGGCGATCTCGATGCCTTCTTCGATCGAATGTGTATACGCGTCTTCCTGCCGGGCACGCCGATAGAATCCGCAAAACTTGCAGTCCGCAACGCAGATGTTCGTGTGGTTGAAGTGGCGGTTGACGTTGTAATAAGTCGTCAGGCCGTGCTTCTTTCGTCGGACATGATCTGCCAATTTCCCGAGCGCGTTAAGGTCAGTCGTGTTGTACAAAGCGAGCCCTTCATCAAAGGTCAGCCGCTCGCCATCTTCAACTTTGAAGGCGATGTCGCGAAGACTCGGATCGAATGAGAATTGCATATCGATATGCTACGATTCTAGCAAATTAAGCGACAATTCTGGGCAAAGCTGCCAGTTTCCAGCTCTCAACCTCCAGTATGAAGTTCGGTAAAGTAGACGACCCGGATGCGGTAGATTTCACGATTCCGCCCGATGACAAGGCGACCAAGGCGATCTTCGCGACCGAAAAGGCGAAGGAGATGGAGGTTTGGGTCGGGTGTGCCAAATGGAACAGCAAGGACCTGAAGGGGTTTTATCCGAAGGGGGTGAAGGCGAAGGACGAGCTGCGATACTACTCGACCCAATTTAACTGCATTGAGCTGAACGCGACATTTTATAAGCGTTATTGGGAAAACAACTACACCGCATGGCGATCCGGGGTGGAGGATCATTTCAAATTTTTTCCGAAGTTCAATCAGGGCGTGACTCATTATTCGCGGTTGAAAGATGTCGATGAGAAGTGCGAGCAGTTTGCCGAGAATATAGTCTTTCTTAAAGAAAAACTCGGCATGCCGTTCCTACAGATGCACGACAATTTTGGGCCGAAAGAATTTGCGAAGGTCGAGAATTTTGTAACGAACTGCTGGAAATCCGACATCCCGATCGCGATGGAATTCCGCAAGACTGAATGGCATACCGATCCGGAAGTTTCGTCGCGGCTATACAACCTGCTTGAAGAAAATCGGATCACCAACATCCTCGTCGACACGGCCGGCCGGCGCGATCTGATGCACATGCGGATGACGACTCCGACGCCGTTCATCCGATGGGTCGGAGCCAATCATCCGTCTGATTACACTCGGCTTGATGAATGGATCGAGAGGTTGGCAAAGTGGAAAAAGCAGGGGATGCGAAAGCTGTACTTCTTCGTCCATCAGAACGTCGAAGAAGAATCGCCGCTATTGAGCGCTTACTTTATCGAGAAGTTGAACAAGAAGTTAGGGACGAAGTTGACGATCCCAAAGACGGCGAAGGAATTTCCCGCCTAACCTGATCCGCGAGCGATGAAGACAGCAGTCCCGAACGATGCAAACAGGATGATGCTGACGAACGCGTTAGTGGTGAAAAAAGCGGCGTTCATTTTTGATAGATCTTTCGCTTTCACCAGCGTGTGCTGATAGACAAGCAGCAACGCCACCGCTCCGACGCCGATGAGAGCTACTATTCCGAGACCGCTCACAAGGTATACAAGCAAGAGGACAATGAACGCCTGAAAGTGAAAAAGGCGAGCTATCCACAGTGATCGGGCGATGCCGAAGCGGGCGGGAATCGAATGTAGGCCCGACGTCTTATCAAACTCGTAATCCTGGCACGCGTACATTACGTCGAACCCGGCAGTCCACATCAAAACGAACAGTGACAAAAGAAGCGGAACCTCAGAATCAATGGCGCCACGAACGGCGATCCATGCGGCGGTCGGCGAGATCGCCAGTGCCCAACCTAGAAGCAGATGCGCGAATGCGGTGAACCGTTTTGCGAAGGAATAACCAAGGACGCTGACTAGCGCCACCGGTGAGAGTAAGAACGTGAGCCAGTTGAGCGAATATGAGGCGAGAAGAAAGATGCCGATCGAGACGAATAGGAATACCCACGCGAACTCTACGCTCAGCTTTCCGCTAGGAAGTTCGCGATTTGCTGTTCGCGGATTCTGTGCGTCGATCTCCCTGTCGGCGATGCGGTTGAAGGTCATCGCCGCTGACCGTGCGCCGACCATCGCGAGCGTCATCCACAGGATCTGTTGCCAAGTGGGCAATCCACCCGCTGCCATCACCGCCCCGAGAAATGCAAACGGAAGGGCAAACAGGGTAT
>JAQSDP010000414.1 GCA_029945985.1 bacterium
GGAGACCTGCGAAAGAGATTGAAAAATTTTTGACACGTGGAAATAGCCGACTCGGCCCGGTTCCAAAGTTGATCACCCATAATGATTCGGTGCCAAGGATAGGTCGGTGAGCTATCTGCTGTTCTAACGAGGTTTGAATGAGATGCAGCGACGTAAAATCTGATCTGCCGCTTTACTCGGATGACATTCTGAATGTTTCCGAGCGGGCGGATCTCGACGCCCATCTTGATACTTGTCCGCTGTGCCGCCAGGCGTTGACGGAATATCAGGAGGTTAAGAACGGTTTACGCTCTCTCGCGAGGCCCACAATGCCGGAAGCGTTTCTGGCTTCCCTACGGTCGGCGGTCGCGGCGGAACTCGCGCCTGCGTTCCGAATACCCGTATTCCATCTTATCGAGGATCGCCGCAACTGGCTGGATACCTGGTTGATGCCATCGGCTATGGGCACGTTCGCATCGGTTGTATTCGGAATGTTCATGCTGTGGGGAATTCTCTCGAGTGCACGCGATCCCGGCGATTTCATCTCGATATCACCGGCTCCCAGACCTGTGATGCTGGCTAGCAGCAATCCTATGATAGGCGACGAATCGATCGATATTCTCGCGGCAGACTATGCAACGACCCGACTATCGGTCGCCAGCGAATCGCCCAGCGTAAATCCGCAGGGTGCCTTGGTGGCCCTGACGAAGTCGCTGGTACGCGGAGAGATGAGAGACGATGAGGTCGTGGTCGTCGCTGAGGTGTTCGGCAATGGCCTTGCGAGGATCTCGGAGGTTGTCGAACCCGGCAACAGCCGTGCGATCGAGGATCTGGAAAAGGCCCTCGAATCAGACCCGGTCTATGCTCCTTTCGTTCCCGCGAGTTTCGATGGACGTTCTGAACGCATGCGCGTAGTTCTTAAGATCCAGAACGTCAACGTTCATACTACGGCAAGGCGAGATCTGCCCGACCGACGCGGAACTTAGAATTCCTCCAACCTGAAACCAATACTTCGGCATCCGAAACTGAACGGTAGCCGAAGTATTTTTTATGCCTTCTATATTTGATCCCAGTGGATTATTCGCACAAGCTCACGCGGGTGCGGCCGAGTTTCTCGAACGTGTGACCGATTCGTTCGTCGGGAAAGCTGACACGCTGCGTGACGGTACCGAGTTCGACCCGGTCGTACTGCCGCGGGACCTAGCGGCTCACAGCAACGTCCAGACGGAATGGTGGTACTACACCGGGCATCTTACCTCAACCGCCGGACACGAATTCGGGTTTGAGCTGGTCTTTTTCAAGCGACGCACGGATCTCGATAAATTTGCTGTCGTCCCGCTTAGACTTGTCGGCAATCCATATTATTTTGCGCACTTCGCACTGACCGATAAGAACTCCAGAACCTTTCGATATGCGCACCGGAAGAGCGCCAATGGGCCACTCGATCTGCCGGCATCGGCCGCAGAAACACACTACTATCTCAACCTCGGCGACTGGTCGGTCAGAGAATCTGGCGGTACACATGTTCTGCGAGCAACACTAGACGACGGGACGACTTTCGAGGCGTCACTGAAACCTGAAAAGGACGTCGTCCTCAATGGTGACGGCGGAGTTTCTTACAAGGACGAAGGGCAGGCGTCGCGCTATTTCGCATATACGCGGATGTCTCTCGAAGCCGACGTGAAACTAAACGGAACGGTAGAACACTTCACCGGTTCGGCCTGGATGGACCGCGAGTTTGGCACCTGGACACCCACCGAAAACCAGAAGGGGTGGGATTGGTTCTCGATCCAATTGGATAACGGATGCGAGTTAATGTGTTATCAACTTCGCAATAGCCAGGGTGAGACGTCGCCTTATTCGAGCGGGACTTTCGTTGACGAGAACGGGAGGGCTACGAATCTGGGGAGTACCGACTTCGCGATCACTCCCGTAGGCATTTGGACAAGCCCAAGATCGGGAGCCGCATACCCCTACGTTTGGCAGATCTCCGTTCCCAGTCTTTCATTAGAGCTGAGAGTAGTTCCGGTAGTCGAAGATCAGGAACTCGACACGCGCGGATCCACGATGATCATATACTGGGAAGGTGCTTGCGATGTGACCGGTTCCGCGGGAGGCGGCGAAGTCGCAGGACAGGCCTATGTCGAGTTGGTGGGATACGATAGGTCGCATGAGAGCCCGAATCTTGCTTACTTCCTCATCGGCAATCCCGCAGATCTTCTTTCTAAGGTCGGTCTGAAATAAGAAAGGCCCGATCAACGGGCCTTCATAATTGAACACAGCTCACAGTCACATCTTGTCGATCACAGCTTTCAGTTTCGACGCAAGATCGCTATTCAACGGGACCAAAGCCTGATACTGAGCCATTGCCTCAGCCTTCTTGTTTAAGTGGACATAGATGGCCCCCGAGTTGTACCACGCGCGTGAGAATCCTGGGCTGAGCTGGAGGCATTTACCATACGCCTCCAGGGCCTTCTCGAAGTTGCCGTTCTCTGAGTAGGCATTTCCGAGCAGATAAAAACCAT
>JAQSDP010000415.1 GCA_029945985.1 bacterium
GTTCGAAGATTCAATAACCGCCCCGACGATCGCGAAGTCAGCCTCCGAGACCGTCGGCTGCTCAAGACCTTTTGGAGCGCCGGCGCTAGAGAATCGGTCGTCGAACATTGAGTTCGATGGGCTCCAATCATCAAAACCGTGTTGCGTGTTGATCTCCAGCAGCCGATCGGCAAATCGAGCTTCTTGCGGAACCAGCATTACTAGCTGCGAAAGAGCGAATCGCTCGTCGTCCACCGAATCGTTAAGTTGTGCGAGATCTGCGAGACGCCGCAGTGATTCCTTGAGCGATTCCTCATCCTTCTGCCAGGTGCAAAACCTGACCAGCAGTCGGACCGCGTCCAGATTATCTGGCTCGTGGTCGAGAACGATTCTGACCACATCGACAAACTCCTCAGCTTGACCGCCCGCGATCATGTGCTCCGACGCCATCGTCAGCATGCGGCAAGCACCGGCGAATTCCGTGTGATCAATAAACTTCCTGGCGATCGCGAGGAATTTCGAATACAGTGCCGGCTCCTGCTCGACGAGTTTGATAACTGCCTTCTCTGCCTTCTCGCGATCACCGGCTTCGAGATAACAATCCGAAAGCGCGCCCAGTATCTCTCGGGCATTCTTATTATCCGCGAGAATTCCTTCGAGTTTTTCGATCGCGGCCTCCGTACGCCCCTGGCCCACGAGAAGATTGACGAGCCCGTCGATGCAGCGTTGATGCGTGGCTAAACACCCTAACCCGGATGTATATGCTGCCTCGGCGTCACCGAACAAACCCCGGTTCATGAATCTGTCGCCGGCATCGGCAAAGGCATCGACCGCTTCTTCGATCTGGCCTTCCTTCAGGTAAGAATTGGCTATCGTCAGGTAGACTTCTGTATTCGTCGGATCGAGCAGAGCGATCTGTTTCCACATCGCCAGAGCCTCGACCATTCGCCCCTTGGACTGATAGTTCTCGGCGAGCACAACATAGTGCGATTTCGCTTCCGTGACCGATCCCTTGGTCTTATACAGCTCCGCAAGTTTTTCCGAGACCTGGACGGAATTCGGCTCGATCTTACCGATCTTGTTGTAAACCGCGATCGCCTTTTGCGAGAAACCCTGTTTGCTGTAATGTTCCGCAACCTTGTTGTAGTAGCGTAATGCAGGTTTGATCTCACCCGATTTTGTATACAGATCCCCTAGCAGGTTCATCGTCCCGAAATCTTTCGAGTCGTGTTCGACCACCTGCTCATATTCTCCGATCGCTGCCTTGATCTTCCCTTGTGCCAGGAATTTCTCGGCATTGCGCATGGCCTTGATTCTATCGAAACTCATTTTTATGGGTCGGTGAGATTCGGCAATAGCGGGCTCGATTGCTTTGCCGTGAGGATCTGCGGACGAATACTTATACGAATGGGAGCAGAAATCGCGCCCTTGACCTGCACTTCGAACTTAGCACGGTGACAGAAAATGTGTCAATATTTTTTACTTTGTTTGATAAATGATAAACACCTGCGCCGGAGTGGAGCGGTTGATTTTGCTCACGCATTCTTCTATCGTTAAACTACGTAGATACAACGATTTATGCGTGCACTGATCCTAGCCGGCGGTAAAGGGACCCGACTTCGTCCATTGACGGTATACACCCCAAAACCGGTCGTACCCGTACTAAACCGGCCGTTCTTGACCTATCAACTTGACCTGCTCCGGAAAGCTGGGATCACCGACGTTACACTTTCCCTGAGCTATCAGCCCGACAAGATAGAGGACGTTCTCGGCGACGGTTCGGACTTCGGCGTGAAGCTCAATTTCGTCACGGAGCCATCCGCACTCGGAACCGCTGGAGCCGTCCGCTTCGCAATTGAAGGAGCTTCCGAACCGGTTCTTGTACTCAACGGTGACATCCTGACCGATCTCGACCTCTCGACCATGGTGCAGGCCCACACCGACCGAAAGGATCAGATCACTATCGCTCTGACACGCGTTGAAGACCCAACGAAGTATGGGCTGGTCGCGATGAATTCCGACGGTTCGATCGAGAGCTTCATAGAAAAGCCGAAGGACGGGACATTCGATGGGTCCCCGAACACCATCAACGCAGGGATCTACATCCTTGAACCATCCGCATTCGACCTAATACCCAAGGGGGCGAACTCATCGTTCGAATACGATGTATTTCCGAAGGCACTGGAACAGGGTCTCGCATTCTCGGGATACGTTCTCGACGACAATTATTGGCAGGACATCGGCACTCCCGAGAGCTATCTCTCGGCTCACCTGGACATACTTTCCGGCAAGGCTGGTTTTGCCCTCGGCGACCGGACCGACTCCACCGAAACATCACCAACCGCCTACATTGAAAATTCGATCATTGGCGAAGGATGTGTGATCAAACCGAACGCAAAGATCATTGACTCAGTGCTCGGCCCGGGCGTACACGTCGAGGAGAAGGTAGTGATCGAGAACTCGGTTCTTTGGGCGCACACTCGCGTAAGCAGCTTCGCCAAGATCCGCGGATCAGTAGTCGGCAAGGGCTGCCACGTCGGCAAAGATGCCGAGCTCCGCGCGGGATCGGTGCTCGGTGACAAGGCGATGATCCCCGACTATTCCGTGGTGTAAAGGATGCCTGAGCTGCCCGAAGTCGAACACGTAACCAACGCCCTTCGCGGAGTAGTGCTTGGCCGCACGATCGAGAAAGCGTCTTTGATCCGCCAACGCCTCGCCCCCGACATCGAGCCCGCAGCGTTTTCAGAAAAGCTCGCCGGGGCCGCCATCCGATCGATCACCCGCCGCGGCAAGCACATCCTACTCGAGCACGATAACGGCAACACGCTGATAGTTCATCTGCGGATGAGCGGCCGGTTTTATCTGCTGACGCCGGACGACGAAGACCCGAAATTCTCGCACGCGATCTTTTACCTGACCGATGGATCAAGGCTCGTGTTTCAGGATCAACGTCACTTTGGTTTAATGAAGATAGTCAAAACGAAGGACCTCCATAGCACCAAAGAACTCTCGAAACTCGCGCCCGAACCATTCACGGACGAGTTCTCCGTCGAGTATCTGGCGTCCGTCCTGGCGAGGTCGAACAAGCCGATCAAAGAGTTTCTTTTAGATCAAACAAAAGTCTGCGGAGTTGGTAATATCTATGCGTCCGAAACGCTTTTCCTCTCCAAGATCAGCCCCCGGAGGAAAGCTAAAGGGATTAAGGGCAAGGCAATAGCCGAGCTTCATAAGAATATCCCGATCATCCTCAACGAAGCGATCGCCCTCACAAAAACCATTATTCCCGATCCCGTCATCATCGGCGAGGGAGTCTACGGAGCCGGATCACTGATGCGTTGGCGGGTTTATGACCGCGAAGGCAAAGAATGCCCGGAATGCTCGTCTCCGATAAAACGCATCCGCCAAGGTGCGCGCTCGACCTACTATTGCGCCAAGTGCCAACGATAGTTTTTCGATACAGATCACGCATTAGGCGTCGGAGGATTCATATGCTCAATAAAGCTGCAATACATCTGTTCGGTCTGCTCGTCGCTATTTCTATCTTTTCGGGCAACATTTTTGCCTGCGCCTGCTGTGCCGAACCGGGAACGCGGCTCAACTACACGACCAAGACCGACTCGTTCATTCGCGATCTCGTAAAGGAGTTCAAACTAGCCGACAAGGCTGATCTATTCATGACCGAAGCCGGATTCGACACCATCACCGGTATCGACCCGATCGCCAAGGAAGATGAGACGGCTCAAGGCACGCTCGATTTCTCATCGGCAGGATCTTTCTCGGGCAATGTCTGGAAGCTGACTCTCAGATCGCCCAAGGGCCTCGCAGCAATCTATTCGATTCCCGTCCCGCTCAGGTACAGCGAGTTCAAGGTCGATATTCACGATCAAGATGGAAGGCCGAACGGGCCATGGCTCTATAAAGAGATACGCTTCGAAGGAGCGCTCACTAGCGCCACCGGATTCGCAAAGGCCGGAGCCGTCCGCGGAACCAAATATACCCTCGTCTTCCAGGGCCGCGGGGCCGGATGCAACGAGGTCGAAGATTTCACCCACTGGCGTCTTGATATCGACGGCCCCAAAGCCGGATACGCTTTCTTCGGCAAACTTTCGAGTGGACGCAAGGAAGAAGCTCAAGCCGCGATGCTTGACACCGTTCAGTGAAAGTTAGAACATCTTCTCATTACATCGTGGTGAGTTATTGCGACTTGCGACCACGTTAAATAACCTGCTAAACAGCGATACAAAAAGGATTTCAAAGGAGTCTCGCTGTTACGGCGAGACTTTTTGTTTAGAGTTCACGCTTCAGCGTGCAGATATGAAAACCTTCCGGGAATTACTCGAATCCGACAGCGTCTTCGTCTTTGACGGGGCCGTTGGGACTCGCCTTTACGACAAGGGCGTCTACATTAATCGCAGCTACGACGAACTCAACCTGACCGCACCTGATCTTGTCCGTGAGGTTCACGAAGAATACATCAAGGCCGGCGCCGACATAATCGAGACCAACTCGTTCGGGGCGACGCGGCATAAGCTTCAGCCATATGGACTTGAGGGCAAGATCAAAGAGATCAACATCGCGGCGGCAAAGATCGCACGCGAAGCGGCGGGTGACACGGCTCTCGTAGCCGGGGCGATCGGGCCGCTCGGGATCCGCATTGAGCCCTTCGGCCCGACGTCATTTGACGAAGCAAAAGATCTCTATCGCGAACAGGTCGAAGGCCTTCTCAAAGGCGGTGTCGATCTTTTTATCCTCGAAACATTCTCGGAATTGTCGGTCATCGAACAGGCGATCCGCGCGGTCCGCGAACTCTCGGACCTTCCGATCGTCGCTCAGATGACGATCCAGATGGACGGCAACACCACCTTCGGAACGTCACCCGAGATCTTCACCGCCCGACTCGACGAGCTCGACGTTGATGTCATCGGACTCAACTGCGGAATGGGCCCGAACCACGTGTTGACGGCTCTCGAAAAGATGCGGGCGGTAACCAGCAAACCGCTCTCAGCTCAGCCGAATGCAGGCTTGCCGCGAGATGTTCAGGGACGTCAGTTCTACATGGGCTCGCCGGAATATATGGCAGAGTTCTCGCGTCGGTTCGTTCAGGCGGGGGTGAAGTTTGTCGGGGGGTGTTGCGGAACTACGCCGACTCACATAAAGCTCATTTCAACCGCCATTCGAGCTGACAGTCCGCGCCAAACGGCTCGGTCATTCGTCCAACAGCCCGCGACCGTCGCGGAGATGAAACCCATTGAGGTGGAGGTCGTCGATCCGGAAGTTCGCTCGAACTGGTCGCGCAAGATCGCCCGCGGGGAGTTCGTAACGTCAGTCGAGGTCCTGCCGCCGAAGGGCTGTGACGCGCAAAAAACGCTCGACTCGATCCGTCTGTTAAAGGAAGCAGGCGTGGATGCGGTCAACATTCCCGACGGGCCGCGTGCCCAGACGCGAATGTCAGCCCAGGCGACCGCGGTCCTCGTCGAAAGAGACATCGGGATCGAAGCCGTACTTCATTATTGCTGCCGCGATCGCAATCTTCTGGGCATGATGTCCGACCTTCTCGGGGCCGCGGCTCTCGGCTTACACAACCTGCTTATCATCACTGGCGACCCGCCAAAGATGGGCCCGTATCCTGACGCGACCGCCGTGTTCGACATCGACTCGATCGGCTTGACCAATATGGTCAACAAGCTCAACCACGGACTCGACATCGGGAACAACCCGATCGGTTGCCCGACCGCGTTCTCGATTGGGGTAGGCGTGAATCCGGGAGCAGTGAATCTCGATGAAGAGATCCGCCGCTTCGAATGGAAGGTCGAAGCGGGCGCCGAATATGCGATCACCCAGCCGGTTTTCGATACGAAGCAGCTGCGAACATTTCTTGACGGCATCTCGCACGTTAAGATCCCGATCGTCGCCGGAATCTGGCCGCTGGTCAGCTTCCGGAACGCCGAGTTTCTCCACAACGAAGTCCCCGGCGTCAACGTCACGCCAGAGATCCTTGAGCGTATGCGGATAGCCTCTGATAAGGGTAAGGAAGACGCACGAGAAGAAGGTATCCGAATTGCGCGTGAATCGCTCCTCGAAGTGCGGGACGTCATCGCGGGCGTTCAAGTCTCTGCACCATTCGGTAACGTAAAATACGCCCTCCAGGTCTTCGAAGCACTCGAAGACTTTGAAGGGCGTATTTCAGAACCTGCGGCCGCGGCCTAGCACTGACAGATCTACTGTCCGGAACCTGCGGGCTTTGACTTCATCGCTTTATTCTTCTCGGCTTCCATTTCTTTGCCGAGTTCCTGAAGTACTGCTTCGTCAAACTGCTCCTCGATCATCTTGAACATCTCGCCCTCTTCCTCCTGGACGTGATGCTCAATGTCTTCCATCAGCACCTTGAGTTTCGGCTGAAACTTGTCGCTGTCGTCCGAAAGATTTGCGAGTTCGCGTAGGAACATCTTAGCCTGACGGTGTTCCTCGATACCTTCCTTGACGATATCCTGCAGTTCCTCGTCGCCTTCCTCCAGCATCTTTGGATAAAAGATCGCCTCCTCGATGTGCGTATGCACGTCAAGCTCCATCTTTATCTGCTCGAAAATGGCCCGATGCTCACTTTCTTCCGTGGCCTTCACCTTTTGAAACAGCTTATCAACCTTATCGTGATCTTCTTTTAATAACTCAATCGCGTTCATCGTTGCCCTCCCGAAATTTCTTCACGCTTGGCATTCGCAACGCGCGTGCCACGCGAAAAATAGCGATAATGGCATGAAACTGGGCTACCGCCGTAGCGAATCAGTACGCTTCTATTGAACGAAACAGTCCGCACGGCTTTTGAGGAGCGTATGAAATGAAAAGGAGATTTATGGGATCAGGACGATCTTCCCATTCGCTTTCGAGTTGATGATCTCGTGATGCGACGCAGCAGCTTCCGCGAGAGGGAACGAGCGGCCGACAGGAGGTTTGAGAAAACCTTGCGACAACCCGAACCCGATCGCTTTGTGCGCCGCGTCGAGTTTCTCTTTTCCGGCATTGAAAAGTGACATTCCGTAGATGGTCGCGTCCTTTGTCATCGCCTGTCTCGGCGTGAACTCGACGCTGCCGCGGTTCCCCACAACGACGATCCGCCCGAACATACTTAGACATTCAAAGTCGCGTTCGAGATTGACGTTCGCAAGCATCTCGATGATTACGTCTACACCTTTGCGATCGGTGTAATCGTGGATGGCCGAGAAATGGTCTTCGTCGGTGTGATCAAAAACCGCGTCGGCTCCGTTATCGAGTGCCGCCTGCTTCCCTTCTTCGGAACTCGCAGTCCCGATAGCACGCAGCCCTGCATTCTTCGCCCACTGCACCGCCGCAAGCCCGACTCCGCCCGACGCACCGTGGATCAGCACCGTCTCGCCGGCATTCACTTCCGCCTTCTGAAACAGTGCCCGATACGAGGTCGCATATGGCGTCCAAACTCCGGCGCCTTCCTCGAACGAAACGTTATCTGGTAACCGAGCAAGGTGCGACTCGTCGCAGATCGAATACTCAGCATACGTACCCGAGATCGAGCCCGCCGTGTAAACCCGATCACCCACCGCCACCCGCGTCACCCCATCGCCAACCTTCTCAACAACTCCCGCGGCATCCTTTCCCGGCGTATACGGCAGATTCGGTGCATGCGCGTGAATGCCGGTCCGAAGGTAAGTATCCACCGGATTAACCCCCGCCGCTTCGATCTTCACCAGCACTTGCGTACCAGTGGGCCCCACCAGCTCAACATCCTCCACCTGCATCACTTCAGGCGGCCCGAACTCTCTGACGACGATTGCTTTCATATCAGAATGGAACGCGGACATTCCTGTCCGCAATGAGCGTCGCTTCGACGCGAAAACTAACTTTGCCTAGAACGAATAGGAAGCAGAGCGCGTTCAGACGAATCCTCAGCAAACGGATCGTAACCTTCAGGAAGTATCTCGAAGTGAGGCCGCAGGTCCAACTCAAACTCCGACGCAGGCAGCCACTCCCCGAAAATATATCCGAACGTCCGCGGGGCCTCTGACGCCGGTCCAACGTGAGTAAACTCCGCGTACTTCCCCGATGGAATGATCAGAGATTCAAGACCATCCGGAACACCCGCCTCGCTCTCCACGGCAACCGCCGCCCACTTATCAAACTCCGCCGACGGATCGAACGACGAGAACGAATACGAAGAGTCGTAGACTTTCACCGAATACGACTCTCCACCGATTTCTCCCGCGATGGTCGGTCTAATGGTCCGAAACCCTCGCCACAGCTTACTCGTCCGGTCCGCCACGAACGACATCCGCAGCCGCGACCCGATCAAACGTGTCTCCCGAAAGTCGATGATATTAGGCTCTGCGATCATTCGACCGTCACCGACTTTGCCAGATTTCTCGGCTGGTCGTCGACTTCGACCTGCCTCATCTCTGGCGGCTGGGATTCTCTGACGACGATTGCATTCATATAGATTGCCTCCAGCTTTAGCTGGAGGGCGGGTGACCAAATAACTCGGGGCTTTAGCCCAAATCGAGATTTGGGCTAAAGCCCTAAACTTAATTCCAACCGACACCTCCAGCTAAAGCTGGAGGCAATTGAAAAGCTATACTTCCAGGTAAATCTCGATCGCCTCGCGTATGTTTTCAAGAGCGTCCTCCTGGGTAATACCTGCACTCGCACAACCCGGCAATTCAGGACACCAAGCTGCCCAGTCACCCGACGTTTCGTCTCGCTCTAGAACAACTCGCCATTTCATAAAAACGATATTACTCCACGGTAACCGACTTCGCCAGATTTCTCGGCTGATCGACATCGCAGCCTCGGCGGACAGCGATGTGGTATGAGAGAAGCTGAAGCGGCACAACGGCGAGCACCGGTCCGAGCAGATCGGAAGTCTCAGGTATCTCGATCACATGATCGGAAACCTTCGAGCTCATCGTGTCGCCCTCGGTCAGCACGCTGATAACGATGCCGTCGCGAGCCTTCACTTCCACGATGTTTGAATGCGTCTTCTCATAGCGCAGCTCGCTGGACGCATTCCCTTCCTCTTTAGTATTCACGACAACGACCGGCAGCTTTTCGTCGATAAGGGCATTCGGCCCATGCTTCATCTCGCCTGCGGGATAGCCTTCCGCGTGGATGTAACTGATCTCTTTCAACTTCAGAGCACCTTCGAGAGCCACCGGGAAATTGATCCCGCGGCCGAGGTATAAGAAATCCTGTACGCGGAAAAACTCTTTCGAAAGATCTTCGATCGAATCCGCGTCGTTCAGCAAATGCTCGATCTTCAACGGCAGTTCGGCAAGATCCTGTGCGAGCTTCTTCCCTTCGTCGCCTGAGATTGTTCCACGCAGCTCACCGAGATAAAGTGCGAATAAATAAAGCGCGATCATCTGAGCGGTAAACGCCTTGGTCGACGCCACGCCGATCTCCGGACCCGCGTGCGTCAGGATCGTCCCGTCCGCCTCGCGGTGGATCATCGAACCCTGCACATTGCAGATCGCGAGCACCTGGCAGCCGGCTCGCTTCGCTTCGCGCATCGCAGCGATCGTGTCCGCCGTCTCACCTGATTGCGAGATCACGATCATCAGATCAGTTTCGCGCAGTACCGGAGCGCGATAGCGAAATTCCGACGCATAATCCACCTCGACCGGCACGCGCGCAAGCTTCTCAAGCATGAATTTCCCCGCGTGCCCCGCATGCCACGAGGTCCCGCACGCGGCGATCTTGATCGAGGTGACGGCGCGGAAATCCTCTTCAGCGATGTTCATCTCGTCGAGATAAACCTTGCCCGTATCGAGCGAAACACGCCCCCGGACCGTATCACGTACCGCCCGCGGCTGCTCATAGATCTCCTTGAGCATGAAGTGTTTGAACCCGCCCTTCTCCGCCATGATCGGGTCCCAGGTTATCCGCTGCTGCTTCGGCTCGACGACGTTGCCGTCAAAGTCGGTAACGCGAACGCTGTCTTTCGTCAGTACCGCGATCTCTTTTTCACCGAGATAAAAAACGTCACGCGTATGCTGCAGGATCGGCGGAATGTCCGAGGCGACAAAGAACTCTCCGTCACCCAACCCGACCACGACCGGAGCACCTTCACGCACCGCGATGATCGTATCCGGCTCATCGACTGAGATGATCGACAGCGCAAAGATTCCCCGAAGTTCCTTCACCGCTTTCTGCACAGCCTTCTCAAGCGACAGGTTTTCCGTCTCTTTGTAATGCCCGATCAGATGGGCGATCACCTCTGTATCCGTCTCAGTCTGAAACGTACTTCCGCTCTCAGCAAGGCGTTCCTTCAGGGTGAGGTAATTCTCGATGATCCCGTTGTGAACCACGACGACCTTGCCGGACTGATCCCGATGCGGGTGAGCATTCTCCTCCGTCGGACGTCCGTGCGTCGCCCAACGCGTATGCCCGATCCCGTACGTCCCGTCGAGTGGCTTCAGCCGAATGACCTCTTCAAGGTTCCGCAACTTCCCTTCCGCACGCCGCATCGACAGTTCGTGATTCTCATCAACCACCGCGATCCCCGCCGAATCGTATCCGCGATACTCCAATTTCCTCAGCCCGTCGATGATCAACGGCACTACCTGTTTGTTACCAACGTAACCGACAATTCCACACATAAGATTCGAGTAAACAGTGACAAGTCACGAGTGACGAGAACCCACGATCACGCTTGAACTTGTTTTCGTAAATGTTTCGACAGACCGATCATCATTCTTCCAACACTATCGATCTCAAGCATAAGACTCTCAAATTCGGATCGGTTCAGATACTCGAGGTTGGTCGCGATCAACAACTCCGTTTCGAGTTCACTCGCTGATCCCTGAGCGATCGAAAGAAACTGGAGAAATTCTTTTGTTGACTGGCGAGCGGCCCCCTCCGCAATGTTCGCAGGAATCGATACGTCAGCCCGCCGAATTTGTGAGGTCAATCCGAACCGTTCGTCAGACGGAAACATCTTCGTGACACCATAGATTCTTGTGACCAAGTCCACGGCGCGTTTCCATACTTCAAGTTTCTCATGTGGCCGCATCGATTCCTTCTCTCTCCCGTCACTTGTAACCTGTCACCCGTCACTTTCCAACTGCCCTAGCCCGCATCACCCACAGCGATGCGAGAAAGATCCCGATGATGCCGATAACGAAGCGGATCATATCGACGCCGCCGCCTGCCAGAGCAGTTTCCGTCGCACGAAACAATGCGATCAGTCCGAACGTAGCGGCGATGAGCGCGAGAAAATAAAACAGGATCTTCATAGCGAATGATAAATCTCTTCTGAAGTAACCAGGATCGACTGTTCCGGAAGAGCCTCAGCCGCGGCTTCACGGAGCGCGTCTGCGTACGTAGAGACTTCCTCCAGCCGGTCTTCCAGACTGAAAGGCATATCGGCGTATACTCGCGTTATCCGATCTTCTTCCGGCTTCTCGCCCGACCTCAGGTAAAGCCCCCGGACGCCCTCGATCACGGTACATCCGCCGAACGTGAACAGGAACTCAGACTCGATCGCCTTTCGCAGCCGTCGATAGACCTTAGCCTTTTTTTCGGGTAGATATACGTCGATCCTTGTTCGCTTTGACAGCATTTACAAACTCTTCTTTTCTGGTAATAAAATCTCGCATTCGGCTGATAGCCTCGTCCGCGACAACCTGCTCGGGCGACCCTTCTTTCACGTTTGATTTCGACTTGCTCTTCTTCACGCTGTCTCAGTTTTCGGGGGAGAATGTTTTCGAGCCGGCACGCCGACTACCAACTCGCCCGCCTCGACATCCTTTGTCACCACACTGCCCGCACCCGTCGAAGCGCCGTCGCCAACCTTGACCGGAGCTACTAACATCGTGTCCGACCCGATCCTCACGTTATCTCCGATGTGAGTTTCGTGTTTGCGGACACCGTCGTAGTTGCACGTGATCGTACCGGCGCCGATGTTCGACTTTTCGCCGATCGTCGCGTCGCCAAGATATGCCAGGTGACTAGCCTTCGACCCGCGGCCGAGGTCAGTCTTCTTCAACTCAACAAAATTCCCCACCTTCGCACCCGCTCGCATTACGGCACGCCCGCGAAGATGTGCGAATGGGCCGACCTTGCAATCGCTTTCGATCTCAGAATCGACGATCACGCAGCTATCAAGTATCTCGACTCCATTCGCGATCTTAGAATCCGCTATCCGCGTGCCCGATCTGATCACGCAGCCGGTCCCGATACGACTTTCTCCTTCGATCGACACGTTCGGATAGATCACCGTATCGCGCCCGATCCTGGCGAACTCGCTCACATAAGCCGTCCGCGGGTCAATGAACGTCACCCCGTGATCCAGCATCAGACGCGTGACTACCCGACGCCGCAGCAGCCGTTCGATGTCGGCAAGCTGCATCCGGTTATTGACGCCTTCTATCTCCTGCGTGTCGCCGTGCTGATATATCGCGACCGGCTCACCCGCATGCCGCAGCAGCGTCGGCACATCGGTCAGGTAATATTCACCCTGCGCGTTGTCGTTTTTGACGCCTTCTAGAGCCGCGAACAACAGTTTCGTATCAAAGCAATAAATACCCGCATTGATCTCGCGTATCTCCCGCTGTTCGTCGCTTGCGTCCTTTTGCTCGACGATCGACTCGAAAATTCCGCCGTCACCCCGAACGATTCGCCCGTATCCGCTCGGATCCTTCAGCTTCACGGTCAGTATCGTGCTCGCCGCCCCTTTTCCTCGATGCGAAAGATGCTGGCGAATGAGCCCCGCAAGGGTCTCGGGCCGGATCAACGGAACGTCGCCCGACAATATTACCAACGTCGAATCGCGGTCATGCAGATATTCACGAGCCGAATTAACCGCGTCGCCCGTGCCCAACTGTGCCTTTTGCTCGACGAACGTTACCTGCGATTCGTCCAGATCTCGCAGTACCGCCCTGCGGACATCATCGCCCTGATGGCCGATCACGACATATATCTTTTCAGGCGCCAGCGACGCGGCGGTACGGCAGACATGGCTGATCAGCGGTCGCCCGTCCACTTCGTGCAAGACTTTTGCCAGGTCCGACCGCATTCGTGTACCAAGTCCCGCAGCCAGGATCAGTACATCGAGCGGCCTATGTTCGATAGGACTTTCTTCCATTCATCAATTTTGCCACAAGATTAGAGTGCCAGTCGCATCCGCGACCGTCGGCTCGTGTCTAGCCTATGTTAACGAGTTTCTATTGATAAGATAAGTCCGCCTGATGACAATCCCTTGTTTGGCGATGCAAAAACATCTTGAACACCCTGCTGCAGGTGTGGTAACTTCTATCTGCGATATCCGCGCTTTCGCATTCGCCGCCGTCTAAAAACTCGCCAAATCCGCTAATTCGTAGCGGAATTCTCCACCGAAGATCAGTCAAGGAACCCTTCCAATGGCTCAAGCCTTTATTATTCAAGACCAACAATTCCAGCGTATGAAGTCCGTGATCGGACGTCTATGCGTGGAATGTGCCGCCCGTGCGGTCTTTCTCGTCGACCGCGATGGACAGACGATCGCCGTTCACGGCGAGATCGGCGACATGGACATGACCAGTTTCGCATCGCTCGCCGCCGGCAACGTCGCCGCCACGCACAGCATGGCGAAGCTGATCGGCGAGAACGCTTTTCCATCGGTCGTCCACGAAGGCGAGCGTGAAAGCATCTTCATCAGCGTGATCGGCCGCAGCCTGCTCGTCGTTGTGTTCGACGAACGCTCGACGCTGGGCCTCGTCAAGATCCGAGCTAAGAAAGCGAGCTACGAGGTGGCCGCTATTCTCGACGACGCTGCCGAAGATTCCAAAGCATTTCACATCGCTCAGGACTCAGTATTCGCCGATATCTCCGACGACGATATCGACAGCCTTTTCGCCTAACAACTCCCAGGCATTCCCCCAGAACAGAACCAACCACCGCTATGACCTTTATCAATTACGCTTCACGGGAGATCAACTGCAAGATCGTATATTATGGGCCGGGCCTTTGCGGCAAGACTACGAATCTGCAGCACATCTACGATTCGACCGCGCAGGAAGCAAAGGGAAAACTCATCAGCCTCGCCACGGAGACAGACCGCACGCTCTTCTTCGATTTCATGCCCCTCGAACTCGGCACCGTCCGCGGATTCAAGACACGTTTCCACCTCTACACGGTTCCCGGCCAAGTCTATTACGATGCCTCGCGCAAGCTGATCCTAAAAGGCGTAGACGGAGTTGTATTCGTCGCCGACAGCCAGGAAGAGCGAATGGACGCGAATATCGAATCACTCTATAACCTCGAAGAAAACCTCTCGACGCAAGGGTACGATCTGATGAAGCTCCCTTACGTGCTTCAGCTAAACAAACGCGACCTGCCGAACGTTATCCCGATGGAAGACCTCGCCTTCGAACTCCGCAAAAAAGACGAGCCCGTCTTCGAAGCCGTCGCCTCCACCGGAACCGGCGTCTTCGACACCCTAAAAGGCGTCGCCAAACAAGTCCTCACCGAACTCCGTAAAAGCTAGACTTCTCATCGACTGGAGAGCGGCAAGCATCCCTGCTTGCCACGCCGCCCGCGGCGTACAACCTCAACCAACGATTAAGGCGGCCCGAACCAATTCGGGCCGCCTTATTTTTCTGTATCTATCTTTGTTTTTGTGGTTCAAGAGCTCCAAATCTCGAATTTCACTTCTAAATGTCAGATCGAAAAACTTACCGCCGCAGCGCCTGAAAGACGATCAAACTCGGATCGTTCGTTCGCACCAACCCGTAGCCAGGCAGATACTGCAGCGAGAACTTGAACGACTCGATCTGGATCGCGTATATCCGGTTCTCAGGGTCGAACGCTTTCCACGTCCCGGTGGTCCCGTCTGAAGCGACGATCGATCCGTCTGCCAGGAATCTCGTCGCTCCATAGGAATTCATCTTCGAATCGTACGTCTGAACTATCGGATCGGCCTTGCCTGACCCGGTAGAAAACTGAACGTTTCCCGTCGCCTCGAGTTCGTATTCGCCGCCCATCCTGACAAGGTTCTGGTTCGGCGGGATCACGCTGACGATGATCTTCATCTTCGCTTTAACGTTGTCGGCCGTGAACGTCGCCTCGCTCGAATTCTTGATCCCGGCAACGGCCTTCGTGATCTTGAACGTCCGCTTTTCGTCATAAAGGGCGATGGTCACGATGTTGTTGTTCATCTGCGCACCGTACAAAGTCGCGGGGGTCTTTAATCTCACGGTCACCCGATTGCTCCCCGGCAGTGCATAAAAATACCAATACTGCGTACCCACCAGGCTGTCCGACGTGCCCTTGTTGATCCCCGCGCTCATTGCATACGGATTCTCCGGCTTCAGCGATTGAGCCGAAACCATCCCCACCGCCGCCAATATCAACGCCATTCCGATCAGTCTTCGCATTTTGAAAGTCCTCCCTTTCCCGCGTTGACGCTTCGGATACGCTATTTTGCCGACGCCGCTGTTAGAGAAAGGCAAAGACTCCTCGGCCAGCATCGGCTCCATCACTCTTTTTGCGAAACAGTTCTAATTCTCCGGTGAGGTTTCCGAACGTTTATTCGCCTATGCCGCCGCCCTTCGTTTAGTCGCAGAGCGACCCCTACGGTTACACCGTACTGTGGTCCCCCGCTCGACAGGATCCAGAAATCGCGGCGGGCGGCGCAGCAGGATAGGACAGACCAGATCTATCCGCCGACGTGGACGCTCGGCCGCAGTTCCGGATCCGGCTCGGCCTGCCGAAGGATTTCTCGCGTAACGGGTGCTGTATCGCCTTCACCAAACAGAATGTACCTGATCAGATACTTGATCGGATTTCCTTCGCTCCAGCCGAAATAGACGTGCGGGATCCTGCTGGTCGTATCGCGAATGTGCAGCAGCAAAGCCGCGATCGCGTTCGGTACGGCTGGCGATTTCGTGCGAAGGATCTTGTATCCGCCGACATCGACACCGCAGATCTGAAGCTTGCCGGAAAACTCGGAGGCATCGCCGACATCGATCTCGTAAAACAATACCTGATCGGCTGACGGAATGTGGTTGTCGATCCGCTTCTCGTGTTCCTTAAATCGATACTCGGTTATGTCGCCCGTCTCACGCCGGTTCGTAACGATCCGCACATCGCCTTCGGAGGAAAGCTCTTGCAGAAACTGCTTAGCCGTCGCGTCAAGCTCGATCTTTTCGATACGGATCTCCGTCGTACGCATCGCACGCGAGACGAACGAAGCGATCACGATTCCAGCGATGAAGAACGCAGCGATCTTGATGCCGTCGGGCCGTTCGATAATGTTCGTGACGGTCGTGTAAGCGAAGACGACAGAGATCGCCATGAAGATCCACTTCGACGCCTGTTCGCGATACCACGAGGATATTGTGACGGCGATAGCGGCCGATGTCATCAACACCAATACACCCGTCGCGTACGCTCCGCCCTGAGCCTCGACGTCGGCTTCGAATATGTACGTGATAGCGAAACAGATACAGGCGAATACGATCACGAGCGGCCGCGTAGCTCGGGCCCAATTTGGAGCCATGCCGTATCTGGGCAGGTACCGCGGGACAATGTTCAGCAGTCCTGCCAACGCCGAGGCACCCGCGAACCACAGGATCAGGATCGTGCTGATGTCATAAACTGTCCCGAACATTTCGCCGAGATACGTATGTGCGATGAACGCCAACGCCCGCCCCGATGCTTTCCCGCCCTCGCCAAACTCAGCCGCAGGGATCAAAAGCGTCGTGACGAAGCTGCTGCCGATCAGGTAGAAGCTCATTATCAGAGCCGCCGACAGGAGCATCTTGCGGGTCTTCTGGATCCGGCCGGGATTTTCAACCAGCGGCATCACCGCGACTCCGGTCTCAAAACCTGAAAGTCCAAGTGCGAGTTTCGGAAATACAAGCAGCGACAGCCCGATTATTGCAAGCAGCGACCGCGGCTCGACAAGTCCGCCGGATGTCGTGGATGTGAAGAGTGCGTCCTTCCAATTAGAGATCAACGAGGGATTCAAATATATCTCGTAGAACCCCGTGGCTACGACGACCAGATTCAACGCGAGATAAGCGATGACCAGAAACACGGCTATTCCGATCGCTTCCTTAAAGCCTTTGAGGAATACCGCCGCAAGCACGCCGACGAGCAGAAAGGTCACGGCGACAGGATGATCAAGGCTCGGAAAATGTTCTTCGATGTACGGATTGTGGATGATGTGTTCGGTAGCGTCGGCCGCCGACAGGGTGATAGTGATCACGAAATCCGTCGCGACGAACCCAAGCAGCATCAGCACGAACAGCTTGCCCTTCCACCGCGACAGAAGCTGCTCGAGCATCGAGATCGATCCCTGTCCGTGCGGGCTCTCGGCGGCAACGCGATTGTAGATAGGCAACGCCCCGAAAAGCGTCAACGCGACCAGGATCATCGTCGCGATCGGCGACAAAGCTCCCGCCGCAACGAACGCGATCCCCGGCTGATAGCCCAGCGTCGAAAAATAATCGACCCCCGTCAGACACATCACCTGCCACCAGCGATGCTGATGATGCTTGCTCGCCTTGGCCCCCACCGCGTCCGAAGGCCTTACCCCCTGCAAAAACCAATCCTTGAAACCGCCCTTCCCGTTTACTATTGTTACAGCCGATGCCATTTCCGTCTCTCGCCTCATTTGCGGGCCACCTCAAACCAAACGAAGAGGTTCTCACGCAGATCATAAAGATTTCGTAAAGGTTAATTTGGATCTCTCGTATCCTGCAGACGGTCCATGGCGTGAGCAAAACCCATGAACGAGGTCAGCGACAGGACGATCAGCATCGGCACCGCCAAACGGACGCTTGAGCCCGGTTCAACAAGATCCTCAGCCGCCAGAAATGACAGCAGAAGTCCCGCGACACCCGCTCCGACACCTACGACCCCGGAGAGCGCCAGTGCACATGCCCACGATGCTCTGCGGAGATTCGAAACCGGCCTTGAAGTTATAAGTTGGCTTGTCTTTGTCGTCTGCATATTGCCTCTTACAACTTCAAAGTACGTCAGAGGAAATAAAGGCCGGATAAACGCGGCGTAAAAAGTTCGTAAAGATTACTTGGAAGGTGTAAAGCGGTACCCGACCCATGGTTCGGTCAGGATATATCGTGGTTTCGAAGGGGTCGGCTCGATCTTTTTGCGGAGATTGCCGATGAACACTCGGAGATATTCGGTCTGCTCGGTGTAATCGCTACCCCAGATCTTCGATAGGAGCGTGCGGTGAGTGATCACACGGTCGTGGTGTTCGATCAGGTATGCGAGCAGTTCGAACTCTTTTGGGGTCAGGTGGATCTCCCGTCCGTCTACGCTTACTTCCCGCTTCGAATGATCGAGTTTGAAGTCGCCGACGCTCACGACGGTTTCCTGCTCAACTTCAGCCGGCCCTCGGCGAAGCGATGCTCGAACGCGGGCGAGAAGTTCGTTCATTCCGAACGGCTTAGTCACGAAATCGTCGGCTCCGGCATCAAGAGCCTCGACTTTCGTCTGCTCTTCACCCTTGACCGAAAGCACAATTATCGGAACGTCCGACGTGCGGCGGAGCGCCTTGCATACTTCGATCCCGCTCATTCCGGGCATCGACAGATCTGTAATTACAAGGTCGGGATGAAAGTCTTTGAACGTGTCCATCCCTGACTCGCCATCGGCCGCCGTCCGAACGTCATACCGGTGAGCACCAAGACTCCGCTTCAGCACTCGCGTGATCTGAAACTCGTCGTCGATAACCAATATGCGTTTCGGTGTCATCGTTGGCTCATTATCTTCATTTCGGGGGTTTCGTGTCTTTGGCGGAGCTCAGATCTCTTTTCCACGAAAGACACGAGAGCGGAAACTTCAAGACAACACAGGAAGCCTGACGATGAATTTGGTGACAAACCCGGCATCGCCATCCTCGATGCTTATCGAGCCGCCTTGCGATTCGACGATACCCCTCGCTATCGCCAATCCCAAACCGAGGCCGCTTCCGGTACGGTGAATGTCCTGATCCTCGGACCGAAAAAACTTCTCAAAGACGCGTCCACGCATCGCCGGTTCGATCCCTCTTCCTTGGTCCTGAACGGTGAGTTCGACATGCCCTTCGGAATTCGCCGCCGACACTTTTATCGGAGTACCGGCGTTCGAATACTTGGCAGCGTTGTCGATCAGAGTAAACAACACCTCCGCGATCGATGCCGCGTCGGCATAAACATTCGGCAGGTCGGGCTGAACAGAGGCTTCGACGATGTGTCCCGCGGTTACCCGCTTCGCTCTTTCGACGGCATTCGCAACGATCTCTTCAGCCGACGCAGAACGCTTGTTAAGCGACATCGCGTTCGCCTCAACCTTCGCGATCCCGACCATTCCTTCAATAAACTCATTCAGCCGGTCGGTCTCTTCGTCGATGATCTCGAGAAACTCCTGCTGCGATTCCTCGTCGAGCACATTGTCTTTGAAGTCTTCGATGAGCGTCGTCACCGAGGCCTTGATGGACGTCAGCGGGGTCCGCAGGTCGTGTGTCACCGCGTCGAGCAGGGCCGACTTAAGCTTCTCGCTCTTCCGCAGCGCCTCGGCTTCGCTCACCTGTTCGAACGCTGCCCGCAGTTCTTCGTACAGCCGCTCGATCTCACGCTGCCGTGCCTCGCTCTCTTCCGCACGCCGCCGTGCGTAGCCTGATAATTGCCCCGAGATCAGAGCGGTGATAACAAACGTGCCGAAAGCTATCCAGTTCTCCGGTCCCGAAATATTGAAGGTGTGAAACGGAGGCAGGAAAAAGAAGTTGAAGCACGCGATAGCTGCCACCGAAGCGACCAGTCCCGACGTACTCCCAAACAGCGTCGATGCGAACAGCACCACCAACAGCAGCGTCAAAGCCACTTCGGTCGGCGTCAAAAACTCCCTAAACGGCAAGAACGCCGCCGTAACGAGCAACACCACTGCCGCCGCGACCGCATTCCGCACCCACCGACTCCAACTATCGAACCGGACCAACGCCACGACTGACAACGTTACCCGGTTGCCAGCCTTGTTTCAACCGCCGTTCCGCCGAGCTCGAGGAAACACGATTGTTGCCCGGAGCATGTGGAGGTGTCGGTGACTTACGTCGGGTCGCCTTAGAGGCGTTCGGGGCTGACGCGTAGCTGGGTCGGAGCGGCACGTCGGCGTCGGAGCGCCACGTGGTTGTCGGCGCCGCTCGCAAGTCGCGGTGCCGGACATGTTGCAAGCGGAATTGCGCGTCAATATCCGATCAAAAAGCGCGGTGCAGCGCGTACAGATCTGTCTGCACACTTTCCGATGCGGTCAGCACGCTTAGCCTTCTCAGCCCGCTCCGGCTTCTTCTCAAAGGTCCAAAATCCATGTGGCACGTGCCACAAACTTTAACGGTGAAGGCTAAAGGATAAGGGAAAAACCCTCATTTCGCGGCACTTTATCCTTCAGCCTTTATCCTTTACCCTTTCAATGTGGCACGTGCCACATCTTCGCTCGCCTGTTCCACACCACTCAATGAGCATCGAAGATTCGCCTTGCTCAGGCTGCTCGGAAATCGCCTTCCTAACTTTAAATTCTAAACTTGGTGACCCCGCAAACGTAGAAAGGACGCCACAATTTCTTGCGACGCCCCTTAAAGAAGTACTTCCCCTTGCTCGTATAGACGAAACCCAGAAACAGCATCAAAAACAGTAGTTTTTCTTGCTGTCACTAGTCATTTCGGCCAAACCGGGGATATAGATTCAAAATTTTTCCGAGATTGTTCGGCGCCCTCTTCAAGAGCACAAACCGAGCTTCCGAAGATCGAAATTGCTCTATTATTGCTTTTCGACATCGCAAGCCGAACCGCGATCGACTCGGCTCGTTTGCGCTTTTAACAGAAGGCGGGAGCGACTGCCTCGATTCGCTCGCGTTGCTTAGGATCCATATTCTCGAGCGTTTCGAGAAACTTCGGATGGGTCATACCCGTACCGATATAGGTCCAGCGGTTCGCTTGATGCTGCTTTTCGATGAACTCGTCACGTTCGTCTTCATTCAGTATACGACCGGTCGCGGCTTCGAACGCTTCCAGGTCGAAAGTCGTCTGCTGCTTGATCCCCTGGTCGAGGAATCCACCAATGTCGAGATAGCCATCGACGCCCTTCGCGATCTGTTCCAGATTCATGCCGACAGCAAGTTCCTCGACCATACGTGTATCGAGTTTGGCGTGCTGAGCTTCCTCAAGCCAGTGATTCTTGAGCAAGCTCTTGAACTGTGGATCAGCTCCCGCATCTTCTTTTATGCTGTCTATGTAGTGACGCTGCGTAATCCATTCGACGTGCAGAATGAGTAGGGCCACTCCGAGTGGTTCATGTGCAAGCACGGCCTTCGCCACGTCTGCCGCAGGTCCGATCACTTTGCAATCCGTGCCAAAGTTCGACTTGAAGTCCTCACTGAATAGCTTGAAGAGCTGAATGTGCTTCGCCTCTTCGCCCGCGAACTGCAGGAAGGCCCTTACCCGGTAATCATCTTCGGCCAGCGTCGGGCGGACATGATCAAGAACGAAGGGCAGGATGAATTCCTCGACCAGGCCGAATATCGAAAGATACGCATGGCCCCGGATCTGGTTCAAAACCTTCTTTTCATAGCCGTTTAGAAACGAGAGTTCCTCTACCCGCGCCAGCGATTCCGGCATGAACCGCTTCGAAAAATCCAGTTTCTTATCACTGCCGATTATGTCCTCGATCCGCCAGTTCACCCTTTGCGAGGCTACGATCGTGTCTCGATAATCATTCTGATGAACGGGGGTCTTCCCCGATCTGTTCTCTATTACAGTTGCTCCTAGCATAATGACTTTCTCCGTTTTTATGATTGAGTTTTAAGTATCTCGTCGTCCCATGTTCGTTGCGGCTTTCGAAGCATTGGAAACATCGGCGGAGCATCGCCCGACCGTATCGTTCCGATCAGCTCAAAGCCGAATCTTTCGTAAAGCGGAATGTTTTTCGGGCTGGACGATTCCATATAGGCCGGCAGCCCCTCAGCATCACAATTTGCCAGCGAATGCTGCAGCAATGCCGATCCGACACCGCTTCCCCGCCGGCTTGGTTCAACACCGATCATCGGCAGGTACCAGTGCGGGTAGGTGGGATGAAACGCGGCCATCTGCTCGAACATCGGGAACAGATCCTTCTGAACCTCGCTTGACGTCGACTCCCAGACAAGTCCGAGAAGTTCATCTTCGTCCGGCCCCACACCGGGCGTCAGCCAGAGTGCGGCTCCCGCGAAGTCGGGAGCGAGATAAGCGGTTCCATTTTCGAAGGCCCGTCCCGCGAACGCGTTGATGAACCATGGAAAATATTCCAGATACTGATCCGGATCGGGGTACGTCCATCGAGCGATCGGATCGGTCGAAAACGCGAGAGTGATCACAGACTTTGCTGCTTCAGCTCTGATGTCAAAGCTCGATACGACGTGCGTCACATCCGAGCTGTCGATGTCTATCCATTCTTTTGTAATTGCTTCACTTAACATATGATTTCCTCTCCGCCGTCCGATTAGACGACGCGAGTCAAAAAAACAGGACACGGCTCGTCACGTATTCGTTCGATACACCCGTTTAGCTGTGCGAGAATGCCGTGTTTCGAAGTTAATTCCGTTCGCATGACGCTTTGATACCGATGGAACAGCCCCCTATAACTGAACTGTTACTGGCCTGGAGAAAGGGCGAACGGTCGGCGCTGGACGAACTGATTCCTCATGTCCAGGCCGAGCTCAAACGTATAGCCCGCAACTACATGCGGCGGCAAAAGCCCGATCACACGCTGCAAACTACGGCCCTTGTGAACGAAGCGTTTCTAAGGCTCGTCGAT
>JAQSDP010000416.1:0-3613 GCA_029945985.1 bacterium
TAGAAGTACGATCAGATCCGGATCTTGAGCATTCGCGGCTTCAACAACTTGACGGAGTTTCGCCTCATCGATTCCGTTGGAGCCGCCATGGATGTCCGAGATAGCAACGATTTTGAGGCCGTCAAACGCCTGGTTCCAGTTCGCGATCTTGAGTTCAGTGGAATTGATCACCAAACGCCTAGGTTCGATGAGATAGCTGTAGGCCAACGCAAGAAGTCCGAGTGCGAAAACTACCGACGCCGAGGCGGCTATTGTCTTCCCGCTAAGAGATTTGCTGAAATTGGTCGCGTCGGAATCGGCCATCAGGAAGACATCGAAGGGAAATACTCTAGCCAACGCTCATCCACGAGCTTTGCGATATCGTCGCGAACCTCAACCTCTTTTGGATACCACGGCTTCATTCGGGCATCGATAACAATGGGCGACGTATAGCTGATGTGGTTGTTCCTCAGTTCGACATGCTTAGCGTAGATGTCGGTAGCTGGATTGAATCTGGTCCAGGTCGCCCAGAGAAACTTGTCAGTACTCTTAGCAAAGCTAATGTCGTCGTGTAAGACCAGTACCTGCCAATCATCGAATCGACCGCTGGAGGCGATCCGCTCGCCAAGATTCTTTTCGTCTGAATATGCGCACCCTTTGATCACCAGACATCCACCACAAAATGGTTCTGCAAGGCGAACACCGCTGGGAAGTTCTCCTGTGAACTCACGCGGGAGTTCACGTTTTGCTTCGCCCGTACCCATTAGGATCGCCTTACTACCATGGTTGATCTTGCCCGATGCGTAGTCGAGAGTGTCGAATGCCGTCTGAGAGAAAATGAAAAGATCGCGATTCCATTCGACACGAGCGAGAATGTGCTCGAAGAGCGACTTGAAATCGCGGAGGTCTTGCGGCTTGTCTGTAAGAAGCAGGAACTTTGTGAGTGAAAGCTGTCCCTCGCCAAGTATTCGGAAACCCGCGGAAAGAGCCTCGCGGGCGTAGCGCTCCTTCACTACGGCTGCAGCCAGAGAATGAAAGCCTGTCTCGCCGTAGCTCCAAAGATCCTTCACCGCAGGCATGACCAAGGGGAAAAGAGGCGAGAGTAGATCTTGGAGATAATCGCCGATAAAGAAATCTTCCTGCCGCGGCTTTCCGACCACCGTCGCAGGATAGATCGCGTCCTTGCGATGGAAAACGGCGTCAGCGTGGAAAACGGGATAGTCGTGGACCAGGGAGTAGTAGCCATAATGATCGCCGAACGGACCTTCAGGACGACTCTCTTGCGGCGGTACATGACCGCAGATGGCGAACTCTGCTTCAGCTATCAGTCGATGGTGTTTCTGTAAGGGATTCACGGCGACAGCGATCTTTGAATCCGCCAGCAGGGAGGCGAGCATCAGTTCAGGCACGTCTTCGGGCAACGGGGCGATCGCCGACAGTATCAACGCAGGCGGACCGCCGAGGAATATCGTCACAGGGAGAGATTGGTTTCGCTGCTCGGCTTCGTAGTGATGGAAGCCGCCGCCTTTGCCGATCTGCCAGTGAATGCCCGTAGTCGATTTGTCATATCGATGGATCCGGTACATCCCAAGATTGGGTTTGCCGCTCGTCGGACTTTCTGTGTAAACGAGTGGCAGCGTAATGAAGTGGCCGCCGTCCTCGTGCCAAAGCTGAAGCAGCGGGAGCTTTTCGAGATCCACTGAACTCTGCTGCGATTCAAGAACCGGAGCCTTTCGTACCTGCCTCGTCCCAAGTTTCAGCCCGGTCATCGCCATATCGCGATAGCCCCATAGTTTACCGATCTTGGGTGGAATTAGATCTTCCACCATGTGTACCGCACGCTTAACGAAATCCTGCGGCCGCTTTCCAAACGCCAGATCTATCCGCTTCTTTGTACCAAAGAGATTCGTTACGACGGGAAAGTTCGAGCTCTTTGGGTTGGTGAAGAGAAGTGCTTTTCCTTGATCATCGATAACGCGCCGATGGATCTCAGCGAGTTCGAGGTACGGATCAACCGACGCCGATATCTCAACGATCTCTCCCTCCTTCCGGAGCAATTCGATGAATGTTCTGAGGTTTCGGTGCACTTGTATCGTCCGGTATTCATTCACCGAACCGGCATTCGAATGTTCTGCTCCCTGCTATCGATCATAATCGTAGAATCCCTTGCCGCTCTTACGGCCTAGCCAACCGGCATCGACGTACTTCTTGAGCAGCGGGCACGGGCGGTACTTGGGGTCGCCAAGTCCATCGTGCAGCACGTTGAGGATGGCCAGGCAGACGTCGAGGCCGATAAAGTCGGCGAGGGTGAGCGGACCCATAGGGTGATTCATTCCCAGCTTCAGTATCTCGTCGATGGCTTCCTTTGTAGCGACGCCTTCGTGGAGTGCGAATATCGCTTCGTTGATCATGGGCATCAGCACGCGGTTGGATACGAACCCGGGATAGTCGTTGCACTCAACGGGAACCTTTCCGAACTTCTCCGAAAGCTCCTTTACCTTTGCGTAGGTCTCGTCCGACGTCGCGATACCGCGGATAACTTCGACGAGCTTCATCAGCGGAACCGGGTTAAAGAAGTGCATCCCGATAACTTTGTCAGGGCGTTTGGTTGTTGCCGCGATCTTGGTGATCGAGATCGAGGAAGTGTTTGAGGAAAGGATCGTGTCCGGACCGCAGATCGCGTCCAACTTTTCGAAGATCTGCTTTTTGATTTCGAAGTTCTCAGTCACCGCTTCGACGATAAGAGAACAATCCTTCAACCCCTCGAGACCGGTCGTCGTCGTGATCCGCCCGAGGATCTCGCCTTTCTGCTCTTCGGTGAGCGTTTCCTTCTTGACGAACCGATCAAGGCTCGTCGAAATATTTGCGACGCCGCGATCGACGTAGTCCTGGCTTACGTCGCACATGACCACGTTGAAACCTGCATTTGCGGCGGTCTGAGCGATACCGTTGCCCATTGTTCCCGCACCAATAACTCCGATTATCTCGCTCATGTTGATGTGTCCTATGAAAAGGTGGTGTTAGATCGAAAGCTAAAGATTACCGAAACGGAGGTAGCAAAACAAACAAGCGGCAAGCCGATCAAGCCTGCCGCTGGTGATAATCGAAGCGATTAATTAACAACGCCGCCAATTCTGCCAAAGTTACGACTGCCAGCTTTTTCTCGGCGGCGGGGCTGCATGTGCTCTTGACGTGTCATAAAGAAAACCCGCCGTATTATATCTGAATACGCCGGGTTTCGTTCGATGTTACAGCAATCGGACCTAGTCGCGTTCGACAGCCATCGCGACCGAGTTTCCGCCTCCAAGACAGAGCCCGGCGACACCGCGTTTCGCTCCGCGTCGCTTCATCTCGTATAACAGGGTCGTGAGAACTCTTCCGCCCGAGTTGCCGATCGCGTGTCCCATTGCGACCGCTCCGCCGTTAACGTTGACGAGATCGGGGTTGATCCCGAGTTCCTTCATTACCCCGAGAGCCTGTACCGAGAACGCCTCATTCAACTCGAACAGCTCAACATCTTCAAGAGCCCAGCCAGCCTTCGCAACCGCCCGACGCACGCCTTCGACGGGTGCGAGCATTATGTACTTCGGCTCGATGCCGGAGACCGCGTAGGACACTACACGTCCGAGCGGTT
>JAQSDP010000416.1:3623-21645 GCA_029945985.1 bacterium
GTCGATGGCATTCTGATGCGAAGTAACAACCAGTGCCGAAGCTCCGTCATTCACGCCAGGAGCATTGCCCGCCGTCACCGTGCCGCCATCCTTCTTAAATGCAGGCCTGAGCTTAGCCAAGGCTTCAACTGTTGTGTCCGAGCGAACGGGTTCGTCGTAATCAAGGACGATCGGATCGCCCTTCTTCTGAGGTATCTCGACCGGGATGATCTCGTCCTTGAATCGGCCTTCAGCCTGAGCTTCCGCAGCTTTTCGGTGCGAGTTATACGCGAAATCGTCTTGAGTCTCGCGAGTGATCTGATGCTTCTCGGCGACGATCTCGCCGGTGTTGCCCATGTGCCAATTCTCGAATGGGCACCAGAGGCCATCGTGGATCATCAGATCAGTCGCGGTCTGATTGCCCATTCGAAAACCCTCGCGAGCCGTCTGAAGTGCGTAGGGAATGTTGGACATGGATTCCATACCGCCCGCAACTACAAATTCGGAATCTCCAAGCTGCACTGCCTGTGACGCAAGTGCGACCGCTCGCAATCCTGATCCGCAGACCATATTGATTGTCAGTGCCGAGACTTCCGGAGGCAGTCCCGCCTTCAACGCCGCCTGACGGGCCGGAGCCTGGCCGATGCCTGCCTGCACTACGCAGCCCATGATCACCTCATCGACCTTTGCCGGATCGACGCCCGCACGTTTGACCGCTTCCTTGATCGCGATCGCTCCCAGCTCCGGGGCCGTAAACCCTTTTAACGCACCCTGAAACTTACCCGTCGGCGTTCTCGCCGCACTGATTATTACTGCCTGTTTTGTGTCCGACATATGTTTGACCACCCTTATGTGATGAACTGGTGGTATACAGCAAAAGATTATTTTCTCATTACCGGAGATTATTGTAAAAACTCCGTGGCTTGGCCTCATCGACTAACTAACAGATAGGGAGGTTAGAATCTGTTAGCGTATTGGGGCGTTAAGTGTTGCTTCGTATCTTGTTGACTTTCGTTTAGCGGAGAACCAGACTGCTTTAATCGTGGCAGACGGGAAGAAAAAGAAGATCAACTATTCGGGAGCTTGGGCTGAGGCACGCAAGATCGTGTGGAACGCACGGCGTCGGCTCGCAGTCGGCAGCATACTTCTTCTTGTCTCGCGGCTGGCGAGCATGGTCCTGCCGGCCTCGACCAAGTTCATCGGTGATGAGGTTTTCACCAACCAAAGGTACGACCTTTTGAAATGGATAGCACTCGCTATCGGTATCGCTACGCTCGTTCAAGCATCTACCTCATTCGCACTATCACAGATCCTCGGCGTAGCGGCCCAGCGGGCGATCACCGAGATGCGGAAACGCGTTCAGACGCACATCGAGCGGCTGCCGATCTCTTACTTCGATTCCACGCAGAGCGGTCAACTGATCTCACGGATCATGAACGACGCCGACGGAATACGCAATCTTGTCGGCACGGGACTCGGCCAGATATTAGGCAGTCTCGTGACTGCTTTCATATCCGTTGGCGTACTCTTTTACATCAACTGGCTGCTTACGGTCGCGACGATCGTGGTGATACTCATCTTTGGCGGAGCTTTACTCTACGCATTGCGAATATTGCGGCCTATCTTTCGCGAACGCGGCGAGATCACTGCCGAGGTGACGGGCAGATTAGGCGAGAGCCTTGGCGGCATTCGGATCGTTAAAGCATACACAGCCGAGAAGAGGGAGGAGCTAAGTTTCGCCCGCGGAGCACACCGACTCTTCCGCAACATCGCCAAGAGCGTAACCGGCGTTTCGGCCATCAACTCCTTTGCCGCGTTAGTTATCGGGGCAGTTGCAGTAGTGATGATCGTCATCGGCGGCGACGCGATCCAGGCTCAAACGATGACGCTCGGCGACTTCCTGATGTATATCTCGTTCACGTTCCTGCTCGGGATGCCGGTCATCGAATTAGCTGCGATCGGTACTCAGGTGACCGAAGCACTCGCCGGGCTCGACCGCATCCGCGAAGTAATGGCCATGACGACCGAGGATGAGGAAGACGCTAAGAAGCAGCCCATCTCGCAAGCTGACGGGAAGATCGAGTTCGACAACGTTGAGTTCGAATACGATAAAGACGTGCCCGTCCTGAAGGGCATCTCCTTCACCGCAGAGGCAGGTACAACCACCGCACTCGTCGGTTCGAGCGGCTCCGGCAAGTCCACCATCCTCAGCCTCGTGCTGAATTTTATTCAGCCGACAACGGGCGTCATCCGCATCGACGACAAAGACCTTCAATCCGTAAAGCTGCGTGACTACCGCGACAAGCTCGGCGTTGTGCTTCAGGACAACTTCCTCTTTGACGGGACGATACTCGACAACATCCGCTTCTCGAACCCGGGGGCTAATCTCGATCAGATCAAGGAGGTGTGCAAGGTTGCGAACGCGGACGAGTTCATCGAGAAGTTTCCGAACGGCTACGAGACGATCGTCGGCGAACGCGGCGTTAAGCTTTCAGGCGGACAGCGGCAGCGGATAGCGATCGCACGGGCACTGCTTGCGGACCCGCGAATCTTGATCCTCGACGAAGCTACCTCATCGCTCGACAGCGAGAGCGAGGCGTTGATCCAGGAAGGCCTCAACCGCCTGCGACAGGGCCGCACGACCTTCGTCATCGCCCACCGCCTCTCCACCATCCGCAGTGCCGACCAGATCCTCGTCGTCGAATCCGGCGAGATCCTCGAACGCGGAAACCACGCCCAACTAATCGAAATGAACGGCCGCTACAAACAGCTCTACGACAAACAATACCGCTTCGAACAGAACCTCTTCGTGAATCCGGGTGAGGATTTCACATCCAAGCCTGGGGAGTCGATGGCTCAGACGAAGTTGTAAGGGAATATGGCGAATCAGCAGAATTACCAAAACCACACGCGGTGGTTTCCACTTTTTCACTTCATACTAATGCCCCTGTTGCTTGTTCTAATGATCTGGACGGCTGTGTGCGTTTTCATGGAGTTTGAATGGTGGCGACTCCAACTTCTTCTGTTAACTATCGCGCTAGTCGTATCTAGTTTCGCGGCCCGGCTGCAGGCGCTAAAGGCTCAGGACAGGCTTATACGTCTCGAGGAATCGATCAGATATGACCGCGTGTTGCCTTTCGGATTGGCCGCCGAGGCTAAGGGCTTACGATTGGGTCACATCGTCGCGTTGCGGTTTAGTTCCGATGAGGAATTGGCCGATCTTGTGGCAAGAACGATTCGCGGTGAGTTTGGGTCAACTAAAGAGATCAAGCTTGCGATAAAGAACTGGCGGGCAGATCATGTTCGCGTCTGAGATATTTCAGACTCGAGAACTGTTCGGATAGCCGGAAAACCCCCTAGATTGTCTAGCGCCCTAAGGGCGATGCGGAACATTGGTTGGATGAATGGGACGAAGTAGGTCTTCCCGCGGTTGGCGGATTGGAATGAGAACGTGCCGGCGGCTTTGAGGCAGCGTTGGATCGTCTGGAGGCGGAACTCTTCAGTGAATGCGGCTTCGTCGATGTGCGGCAGGCCGAGGCTCTCGCGGCCGTCGAGGAGACGACGCCGTTTGCCGGCAAGCCATTCGGACGAGGGAAGTTCGGTGACGCGGTCGAGCAGAAGGGAAACGAGGTCGTACGCGGGCGAGCCGATCCGTGCGTCCTGATGGTCGATGATCTTCAAATTGCCATCCGCGTCGAGCATCAGATTCGCCGCATGGAAGTCGCGATGACAAAGCACCGTCGCACGGTTCTCAAGCTCCTGCGAAAGCTCCAGAAACTCTGCCGAGATCGCCGTATCTTCTTCGGCAGAAAGCGGCTTCTTCTTGAAGGTCGTGAAGTAATGTTCCTTGAAGAAGTTCAGCTCCCAGTTCAGCTTCTCCACATCGAACTTGAGCCGTGACGCGATTGAGTTCGTCTCATACGCGGCATCGGTCGCTGTTTGAATGCGAGGGATGAGGTCGATGGCTGCGTCGATGAGTTCCTCGCGTCGTTCAGGAGTCGCGGCCTTCATTTCTTCCCGTAGGATGCGGTCACCGAAGTCCTCGATCATTATCGCCCCGAGCGACTCGTCGAAATCTTTTATATTGGCGACCGGCAAGCCGTTGTCGAGAAAGAGCTTTGTGACATCCAGGTAAGACTGCTCAGCAGGGTCGAACGCTTCGGGATAGATGCAGACAATACCGCCGTCCACGCGGAAATACTCACGCGTCGATGCATCAGGCGTGAGTTGCTCGAATTCGGCGGAGAGTCCGCGTGAGGCAAGGAATTGTTCGAGTCGGTCGAGAAAGTCGGACATTGATTATCTTGGCCGTGACCACTGTCAGTACCACCTGCGGTAGCGGGTGGTCGTACTTGCGGATCAACTCTGTCGGATCACGATAAGTAGCTGTCTGGTTACCGCCATCACGTCTCTAATTTACCTAAAACCACCCGCTACTGCAGGTGGTACTGACATATGCCTTGATTCTTGGGCGATAACACTAACACGCTAACAAAACTAGCAGGTTCTCTCACCCTTAACTGTTAGTTAGTTTTCTAGTTCAACGGAACAATATAGTTCTCTCCCTGAATGTATCCCTTCAACGCCTTCTCAGGCATTTCGTTGGTGTTTCTCAGCATCTCTGCACGGACGATCGCGGCGTTCTCAAAATGGGTTCCGGCTGGGATCTCGACGTCGTCGGCTATGATAGTGCGATATAAATTCACATCCTCTCCAACCGTCACGTCGTCCCACATGATCGAATCCCGGACAGTTGCCGTCGAGGCTATTTTGCAGCCTTCGCCGATGCAGTTCTCCTTGCCGTCCAGCATCGCGAGCGTGATATCAAGGTAGCGTGGAATTGTTGATAGCTCGAACCAGTTGGCGTCGGTGACATGTGCGGCGATCTTCTCGCCTTTCGCGAGTGCCGGGTTGTAGAAGGTTGGGACGATGTCCGAGTAAACGCCGCGAGGAATATAGTCAAATACACGAGGCTCTAGGATATGAATTCCGGTGAACATCAACGGAGATTCGATCTCATGCTGCGTATCGCGTATCTCGTCTTCGGTCAGTGGACGAGCATGATCTCCAAATCCGGTCACCATACCGTCGGCCGTCTCTACTATCGTAAACTTCTCACGCTTCACGTTCGGCTTTAGCACCATCGTCGCTATCGCACCCGAATCTCTGTGAGTCTTGATGGCTGCAGCAATGTCTATATCCGTAATGATCTTGCCGTTGGCGATCAGGAACGTGTCGTTCTCAAGCAGATGCCGAGCGTTGTCGAGTGCACCTGCAGTGCCGAGTATTTTGGGTTCCTCTCGCGTGTAGTCAATGTGAACACCGAATGCTGATCCGTCGCCCAGCGCCTCTATAACCGAATCAGGCTGATGGTGAAGATTGACCACGACATTAGTGAAACCGAAACCAGCGAGATATTCCGCGACATATCCGACGAGAGGCTTTCTCAAGAAGGGGATCGCCGGCTTGGTTCGGTCAATTGTTAAAGGAAAAAGCCGCGTGCCGAAGCCGGCGGCAAGGATCATCGCTTTCATACACAGAATATATCGTTCCGGCTCGACGGGTTTAAGCTACGTGATATTTGCAGGAAGTTCAAATTTCAAAAAAAGAATACCTGAATAGCGTTGCATTCCAGACATTCCCGATTAAACCGATCAAAGTTCTCGGCTTTTGGACCAAATGCCATTGTCTACAGATCGCACAAATGGACATGTTTCCACAACATATCGATTCTGAGTATGAGTCTCAACATAAAATGTGAGCGGTCGGAAGGCGAGAGTTATTGAACGGGAATGTTGACAGTTCCGTCAACTGATTTCGCATTTGCAGGTTTAACGTTTTGTGAGATATGGGCTCCAATCTGGTTTTATCGCAGAAGCGTCTGTAAGATGGTGAAAACTGTCACCGCGCGTTCCTAAACATCGAATGGAAACAGCCACACTAAAGCCGAATCAACGCCGCGAGATTTTCGGCTGGATGATGTATGACTGGGCTAACTCCGCCTTTTATACAACGGTGATCTCGGTGATGCTCGGACCGTATTTGATCAGCTTGGCTGAGTCAAGTCTAGGAAAGGAAGGCCTGATCTTCGACCTTGGACTATTCAGGGTCACCACCGGTGGATTCCCGGCCTTTTGCCTCGCGATATCGGTAGTCTCGATGGTGGTTTTCCTGCCATTTCTTGGTGCGGTTGCCGACTACACTCACCTGAAAAAGCAACTCATGGCGGTGTTCTGTTACCTGGGAGTCCTCGCAAGCTCGCTTCTATTTTTCGTCACCGGCGACTCTTACATCATCGGCGGAATCTTGCTGATAATCTCGAATATCGGATTCGCGGCCGCAAACGTCTTCTACAACGCATTTCTGATCGACATCACCACTGAGAATCTGCGTGATCGAGTGTCTAGTTACGGATACGGTGCCGGCTACATAGGCGGTGTCGTGATGTTGGTAGCGAATCTTATCCTGATCGAGAATGCGGAGTCTCTGGGCCTAGCGAAAGGAATGGCCGTACGTATATCATTCCTAATTGCCTCGTTATGGTGGGGCCTTTTCGCCATCGGCACATTCATGCTGGTGCGAAGCCGTCGGGCCGCTAAGGAAGTCCCGGCGAACAAAAATCTCGTAACGGTCGGATTTTCTGAACTTTGGGAGACACTGAAAGAACTCAAACGCCTTCGTTATACGGCTCTTTTTCTTGTCGCCTATTTATTCTACAACGACGGTATTCAGACCGTTATCCTCCAGTCATCCGTGTTCCTTTCACAGGAATTATTCACCCAGGCGGAGCGGGACGCGAGTGTGGATCAATCGTTTCTGATCACTATCTTTCTCGTGGCCCAGATCTCCGCCTTTGCTGGAGCGATGATATTCGAGAGGATCGCCCGTTACATAGGTGCCAAATGGACGATCGTGATCTCTCTTGCGATCTGGTGCGGAATCGTCATCTATGCATATGCGTTCCTCGCCACTCGCACCCAGGCCTACGTCATGGCGGCGTTCATCGGGTTGGTTCTTGGAAGTGCTCAGGCATTATCCCGCTCGCTATACTCACAAATGATTCCGGCTGGCAGGGAATCTGCATTCTTCGGGCTGTATGAGATTTCCGAAAAAGGGACGTCATGGATGGGACAGCTTTTGTTTACTATCATCATTGGTGCGACCGGTTCATTTCGGCAGGCTATCCTCGGATTGATCGTTTTTTTCGTCATCGGAAGCATTGTCCTTCTCTTTACCGATACAAAGAGGGCGATCCACGAGGCTGGCAATTTAACACCGGAAGAAGCCGGAAGTTCGGGCTGATTTGAGAAGCGAACCGGGTCAGCTATAATTACGAAATACTCACAACAACAAGAAAAGGAGATCTGATCTGTGCAAGAGAGTGCCCACGGGAGAATCATAACAATATTCGGGGGCTCCAAGTGCGGCCCTGAATCACAGGAATATCAAGACGCTCTCGCGATCGGACGTCGTTTAGCCGAAGAGGGATTTACTATTTGTACCGGAGGCTATCTTGGTGTGATGGAGGCGGCATCGAAGGGCGCACGAGAGGCCGGCGGACGCGTTCTCGGTATAGTTATGAATCAGTTTAGATCTGAGCCGAACCGATTCCTTACGGATAAAGTCGCGACCGATCATTTCTATGATCGGCTGCAAAACCTGATCACCCGCTCTGTCGGTTTTGTAGCAATGCGGGGCGGAATGGGGACTGTCACGGAGATCTCGCTCGTGTGGAACAAACTTCAGACCGGCGTACTCGAGCGGCGTCCCCTCGTTCTCGTTGGCGACTGTTGGAAGAGCGTCGTCGAATCGTTGGAAAAGAACCTCGTTGTTTCCGGAGACGACGTCAGCTTTATCGATTTCGCGGGCACTGCTGAAGATGCATGCTCCATAATTGTTGAGAGGACCCGCAGCGTAACCGTATGAACTGTCCGAAATGTAACTCGCAATTATTGCCCGACGCAAAATTCTGTGGCTCCTGCGGTTTCACACTGCAACAGGCCCCTCCCCCGCCCGATGCTCGACCGGCAACTCAACCGCAGGCACCTGCATATCAGCAGCAGCCGCCTGTTGGTCAACAAGCTCTCCCGACCGGCGGAGCATTCCACTTCGACGCCGATGGCCGTGGGCAGGGTCGCGGGTACACGTGGGAGATCCAGCATCAGGGGTCGTTCGCACTCGCCGTAGTAAATCTTCAGGCGGAACAGGCTATCCACGCGGAAGCGGGGGCGATGGTTTCGATGTCGGGTAACGTAGACCTTCACGCTGAGATGAAAGGAGGCGTATTCGGAGCATTAAAGCGGGCTGTTGGCGGTGAGTCTGCCTTCGTCTCGACATTTACAGCAAAAGGTGGTCCCGGAGAAGTCACGCTCGCACCCGGATCCCCGGGCGGAGTGGTTGGAGTCGAGATGAGCAACCAGACCTTCATGGTCCAGTCGAGTTCCTATCTAGCTGGAGATACGAGTCTGCAAGTCGAGACTAAGTTTGGCGGTGCAAAGTCGTTTTTCGGCGGTGAGGGGTTGTTCGTTCTCCAGGTCTCGGGCACCGGTCTTCTTCTGATCTCATCGTTTGGAGCGATCCATACAAAAACACTCCGGCCCGGCGAACAATACGTTGTCGACACCGGCCATCTGGTCGCTTGGGAAGGCCATATGCAGTACAACTTGCGGAAGGCAGCGAAAAGTGGATTCTTTCGAAGCATGATGAGCGGTGAGGGACTCGTCGCAGAATTTAACGGGCCAGGAGACATTCTGATCCAGACTCGTAATCTTGCTGCCTTTGCCGGCCTGCTGCGCCCATATTTCCCGTCGCAAGGCAGTTAGACCGCACTTCTAAGAATGACCATAGATGGAAGAGTCTCCAAGTTCGGATCGGAGAAAGGGTCAGAGACCCGATTGCACGCTCGGCCGGTATCGCGCGGCGTAGCCGTCGGCAAGGTTGTCACCATCCACGGGGACAACAAGCAGTTCTATCGCACGCCGATCCGTCCCGAGCAGGTCGACCGTGAGATAGCGAGATATCGCGCTGCCCACACAGCCGCAGCCAGACAACTCACTAATGTCGGGCACACCCTTGAATATTCTTCGAATTCTGCGGCGATCTTCGACATGCATCGGGCAATACTAGAGGATTCCTCGCTCAGCGAAAAGATCGAGTCGGTAATTGCAGGCGAGCGTATCAATGCGGAATGGGCGGTAAAACTCGTAACGGATGAATACATCGCCAGGTACCAGGCACTGACCGACGAACATTTTCGCGATCGCTATATAGATGTAGAAGATATCGCTGACCAGTTGCAGACCGCGCTCGGCGGCAAGCGGCATTCTATCCGCATTCCGCGTGGTTCTATAATTGCCGCGGCGGAGATCCGACCATCCACGATTGCGGAACTGGGCTCGCAGCATCTCGGAGGGATCATAACCGAGAGCGGTGGGTGGACGTCGCATAGCTTTATCCTCGCCCGTGAGTTAGATATTCCCGCGGTCACCGGTGTGCAGAGACTCCTGCGACGCGTTCGGACGGGCGATGTCGTTTTGTTGGATGGTTTCGACGGTACAGTATTCCTTAATCCAGATGATTCTACGGTCGAGGCGATCAAAGCAACGCGGAGGCCGGGACGAAGGCGATCGGCGGACGAACCGCCGCTTGGAGATACTACACAGACTCTCGATGGTCGAGAAATTAAGATAAGGGCGAACTTCGATATCGCTGCCAGTTTCCATCACGCGAAAGACCTTGGAGCACGCGGGATCGGCCTGTTTCGCTCTGAATATCTGTTCAATCGTTTCAAAGGATTTCCGGGCGAGGCCGAGCAGATCAAGGCATACCGCGAGATCGGCGATTACGCCGGAGCGGACCGCGCCCGCATTCGAACTTTTGATCTCAGCCTCAGCCAGATCGTTGAAAGATCTGAGCGGCGGGACAAGAACCCGGCCTTAGGCCTTAGAGGGGTCAGGCTTTCGCTCACCCATCAAAAACACTTTCGGACGCAAATACGCGCCCTACTCCAGGCATCCGTTGATCGCGAGATCGACGTGATCATCCCAATGGTTTCGGGAGTCGATGAAGTCAGAGCGGTTCGATCGATCGTCGACGAAGAGAGCGAATCTCTGATAAAACGCGGCACGGAGATTGGCAGCCCACGGCTTGGCGCAATGATCGAGTTGCCGGCCTCCGTTTTTTCAATTGATCAACTACTTGAGGAACTCGATTGTATCTGCATAGGCACTAACGACCTGGTGCAGTACACGCTTGGTGTCGACCGCGATAATGAATCTGTTGCGAACTGGTTCCGGTCGCTGCATCCGTCTGTCCTTGAAGCCTTGAAACGGGTCATAGAAGCCGCCGCGAAGAAGGATATTCCCGCCGTCGTGTGCGGTGAAATGGCAGGATCGCCGTTCTACGTTCCGATCCTACTTGGCCTGGGTGCGACGGAATTGAGCATGAACGTGAACTCTATCACTCGAGTGCGGCGTGTGATCACGGGCGTGGCATTTGAGGAGACTCGGGAGCTTCGGGATCGCGTTTTGGCGTGCTCAACTGTAGAGAGTGTCGAATCGACTGCGCTTCAATTTGTCGAAGAGAGGTGGGGACACCTGTTTGAAACCGAGTTGCTCGGTGGGTTCAAAGCGCCGGTTACCACATGACAACGTTTTACTGTTCAACATTTTTTGCTATACTGCGTGAGCCATGCAGAAGGAGCAGGCCGGACGGTCGCCTCTCTGACCAGAGGAGGAAAGTCCGAACACCGTAGGGCAGCGAGCCGGATAACGTCCGGGCACCGGTTCAGGCCGGTGACGACAAGTGCAGCAGAGAACAGACCAGCCTCTGAGAAGGGGTGATGGGTGAAACGGTGGGGTAAGAGCCCACCAGCTCGGCTGGTAACAGTTGAGGCTAGGCAAACTCCTCGTGGTGCAAGACCAAATAGGGAAACGCTTCTTGAGTAGCCCGCTCAAGTCTTCGCTTCGGCGAAGCGGCGTTTCCGGGTAGGTCGCTCGAGCCGTCGGGTAACCGGCGGCCTAGATGAATGATCGTCACTCATTTCGGTGAGTACAAAACTCGGCTTACAGGCCTGCTCCTTTAGCACTTGGCCCTATTCATTCAGTAACCCAGGAGCTCACACTCAATCATGGCGAACCGAAAAGGCGTTTTTATTGGCGCGTACGTCCCCAACGAACTAAAAGAATCTCTTCGTCGCCGCGCTGCCCTCGAACACCGCACGCTATCGCAAGAAATAACGCGTATCTTGATCGAGGCGGTTCACGGGCAGACCCTTCCGGCAGGTAGCGTCGACCGGCGAACGGGACAGGCCTCTGTACCGAGACGTCGAGCAACCGACCCGCCTGAGAGGCGGCGGGCCGACGACCTTCCGTTCATTGCGCCCGAAGGCTCAAAGAAATAGTTCCTCAGACAATTCGCGTTCGTCCTAAGCCTCGCTTTGTTGATAGACTAATAGGGATGCGTAGTAGTGCTGTTTGGATAGCGTTGATCGCGGGAATCGTCTGCTTCGTGGCAGGCTTTTCTTTTGCAAATTATTTGAATCGATCCGAACTCAGCGGACTTCGGGGTGAGAACGAACGTCTGAAATCAAGCCAGTCGTCAGATTCGAGCCAGGTTAATCTTTCGGACGAAGAGATAGCGGCGAAACTAGATGAAGCAAACCAAAACGCAGGAGACTTCGCCTTCCAGAAAAGCCTTGGACTTGGACTCTATCGATACGGAGCAATCAAGCAGGACAAGGCGATAATTGAAAAAGCCCTTCCCTTACTGGTCCGTGCATACGGCCTCGATGCTACTGACTATGACGTGATCGTCGGTCTCGGCCACGCCTATTACGATATCGGCTATTTCGGCAAAGACAACGGGAGTTTTGAACGAGCGCGGGAATTCTACAACAGGGCACTTGCAAAGCGTCCCGATGATATAGAAGTCCGTACTGACCTGGGCCTCACCTACTTCCTCCAGGAACCGCCGGATTACACGACTGCGATCGCCGAGTTCGAAAAGTCTCTCGAGATAAACCCTAAACACGAGAAAACGCTTTCATTTGCCGCCCTTGCGATGAAGAATCAAAACAAGGACGCGAGCAGGTACTCTAACGTGCTTCGTACCATCAACCCGAATAGTCCGACTCTTAGCGAGATCGATACGCCGCGGGGAACAGGTCAATGAGAGAGGCTTTCTTCATACTGGTGATCTTGTTGGTGCTGTTTGGGTTGACTGCGTATCGCTACCGCAAGCAGATTGCGATGGGTCTCCAGATCTGGCGAATGTTGAGGGGAGCAAGGGAAATGGAGGCAAAGAATGCTCCTCAGATAGATCCACAGCCGGCAGAGAGGGGTGAATTAGTTAACTGCAGCCGCTGCGGCAAATGGACGCCCGCTTCAACAGCGATCAAGTTCGGCCCAACGATCTATTACTGCTCAACTCAATGCCTTCAACAAAAAGTAAAAACTTAAGGCAGGAATGTGTTCACGTACCAGGCGATCAATCGCTCGCCGAAAAGCAACGATAAGATGGAGCCGATTCCGAGAAAGATGCCGAAAGGTATCTGCGTTTGCATGTCTTTGTCCTTTTGGCGAGCGACAAAGATCGAGCCGATGACGGCTCCGGCAAATGCGCCGAAGAAGATCGCGAGGAATGAGAGCCTCCATCCGAGCAACGCTCCAAATCCGAGCATCATCTTCACATCACCGAGCCCCATCGCATCTACTCCGCGGAGCCGTTTCCACAGTTCACCAACCAGCCACAAAGATCCTCCACCCGCCAAGGCGCCAACCAATCCGCTTGCAAGCGACACTAGCCAAACTGGATAACCCGCTAATGCTGTCGCCGGCCAATATGACATATCAGCGAAGTACTGCGGTCCGAAAGCTACAGGGAAAATGATGCGGACCAGTATGGCAAAGATGAAGAACGGATACGTGATCACGTTCGGAAGGATCATATGCTCGGCATCGATGAACATCAGCGCGACGAGCGTGGAAACAAAGATCAACCCGATCGGAAGAAACGGAGAGAATCCAAAGTGCCAGAACACCAAGACCCAAAGTAGCGCGTGCAGCAGCTCAACCGCCGGATATCGGATCGAGATCGGTTCCTTACACGCCCGACATTTTCCGCCCAAGATCAGCCATCCGAGAACCGGGATATTGTCGTAGGGTTTGATCGGCCTATTGCATTTCGGGCAATGCGAGTTCGGAAACGCGATCGACTCCTCCCGCGGAACGCGATGGATGACAACGTTCAGAAAACTGCCCACCAGTGCTCCGAGTATGAAAACAAACACATACCCGAATGCCTCGGGAAGTCCGGCAACTGACTCAAATGAGGAAACCTGTAAGAGGATCATCTTTTACCAAACGGCCTTTCAACCAGATTTACTTTCGGCTTGAGAACTGGATTCACTTTTTCGACAACCAGCTCCGATGGCAGGTCAAAACACTCGGTTTGTTCGATCCGGATCGAAGAAGTTCCGATCTGAACACAGTATTTCCCAGGATAGGCTATCCAAGCGGACCTGGATGGATCGAATGACGCGAGATCACGCCCAGTCAGCGTAAAACTGAGTATATGACTCTCCCCCGGTTTAAGCGACCTAGTTTTTGCAAATGCGCGGAGTTCTTTTACCGGCTTAGACAGAGGACCGGCAGGTGCCGAAACATAAACCTGAGCAACCTCGCGCCCGTCTACTTTTCCGACGTTCTTGACCGATAAGCTAATTGGCATCGAATCTGAGAAAGATTTCGAGCCGAGTCTCAGATTGCTGTAGGTAAAGTTCGTGTAAGAAAGCCCGTGTCCGAAATCGTATGCGGAAGCGACGTTCTGGGTCGAATAATATCGGTAACCGACGAAAATTCCTTCAGTATAAATCGCTTCCGACGGCTTTCCCGCGAAGGGGTTCCCCGGAAGAAGATTCGGGGCGTCCGTCTCTCTCCCGGGGAATGTGTCGGCTGAAGGTACGTCCGTATATGCCATCGGGAAGGTCGTTGCGAGCTTTCCGGACGGATTTACCCTTCCGGAGAGGGTATCTATGATGGCGTATCCACCCTCTTGGCCCGGCTGCCATGCCAGGAGGATGGCATCTACCTGGTCCCGCCAGCTACCTAGTTCAATCGGTCCGCCAACATTCAGAACGGCAATCAATTTCTTGCCCTTTGCTCGGAATGCTTTACTGATCCGGCCGATCATCGACTGCTCATTAGCCGTTAGATCGAAATCGCCGGCGACAGTGCGGTCTGCAAATTCACCCGAGTTACGTCCGACAACGATGAGTCCGATGTCCGAGTCACTCGAGATCGAATCGATGAGCGCGTCGCTAAGATCCATTTCGGCGATCGGTGGCGGCAGCATGAACCACGGTACTGCCGGGCGGGCGTCCTTGGCATTCTTGATGTGCGCGAGATAACTCGCTCGCATCGCACTATTGATCGTAAATCCAGCGTCGACAAGTCCCTTGTCCGGGGAGATAACATAGGCCTTATTCACATTCCCGCTCCCGGTTCCGCCAGCGACCATGTCGTAACCGCCGTTGCCAAACAGTCCGACTTTTGCGCGTGCCTTCAGGGGCAGAGCGGACGTATCGTTCTTCAGGAGCACCATGCCTGATGCTGCCGCCTGCCTCGCAACCGTAGAATGGCCTTTCAGATCGGGCGCTGAGGAAAACTTGTAGTCTTTTGCGGCTAAGGTTTTCTCGATCAGCCTGAGCATGCTCGCAACGTTTCGGTCGAGTATTTTGCTATCTAAGCGGCCCGAGTTGACGGCCTCGATCAGTGCATGAGATTGATTCGGCAGCCCGGGCATGATCAGCTCGTTAGTCGCTATCATCTGCTCGACCACATCATTTCCCGCGAGCCAATCCGTCATCACAACGCCGCCGAAACCCCATTCCTTACGAAGTACGGTGTCCAGTAGATCAGGTTCCTGCGAAGTGTATCTACCGTTCAGCAGATTGTAGGAGGACATCACCGTCCAGGGCCGCGATTCCTTAACGGCTATCTCGAAACTTCGAAGATACAGTTCCCGTAAGGCGCGCTCGCCGACGATCGAATTCGATTGGAGTCGATTGAATTCCTGATTGTTGACCGCGAAGTGTTTGATGGACGTTCCGACGCCCATCGACTGGACGCCGCGAACGAATGCCGCGGCCATCTTACCGCTAACAAGTGGATCCTCTGAATAATATTCAAAGTTTCGCCCACCGAGCGGATTTCGATGCAGGTTCATTCCCGGGGCGAGCAGTATGTCGATGCCAAAATCTCGCGATTCCGCGCCGAATGCCGCACCGACCTTAGACACGAGATCCTCGTCCCAGCTCGACGCAAGCAGTGTCGCGACGGGGAATCCGGTAGCGTAAAAGCTTTTGCCCGGTTGATCTGGCCGTGTTGGATTGATTCGAACGCCGGCGGGGCCATCGGAAAGCGTGATCGAGGGAATTCCGAGCCTTGGAACGGCGTGAGTCCGACCGGCGGCCCCGGGAACTTTCTCGGGAATCGCCTTGTCCTCTGGGGACATCATCAATGTGCCGGGAATGCCAAGGTCCATTCCCATGCCGATCAGAAGTGCCACCTTTTCTTCGGTTGACATTACAGCAACGATCTTGTCGATACTGTCTTTGCCGAATTTGGGTGTTGCCGATTGAGCGGCGAGATTGACGACGACCGCGAGCAGCAGGCTCAACGAAAGAATAAATCGTATCGATAGGATCATAATGTCCCCGATTTACTTCCGTCGTATCATTAAACTGCTTCCGACTGAGAAGTAAAATTGAACGCCTTAAGTTTCAACGCCGGCAGCAGCGATGCGCTCGAGCCGCCGCCTTCCGATCCGCCGACGCGTTCTGACTTGGCGACCATCAACACATTGCCGGGCCCAAGCATCTGAGTCACCGATTGATTGAATCGGAAATTTCGCAGCGGATAGGCGATTTTCCCGTTCTCGATCAGCCACACGCCGTCGCGTGTCAGGCCGGTTGAGCTGGCGGTTCTTTGGTCGGTTGAACGGATGTACCAAAATCTTCCGACCAGTATTCCGCGCTCGGTCGACTTGATCATATCTTCTATAGAATGAGTCGGCCCGCTAGTTTCGAAGATCGTGTTGACTGGTCCGGCCGTCGGTTCTTTATCTTTCTGCTTCGCCCAGAAACGGTTATAGGTCAGATTCTCGACGACTCCATTCTTAACCATAGTGATCCGCTGAGCGGGAATTCCACCCTGAGCGGATTGTGAGCCCGGAAGTTCTGCATTCCAAGGGTCGCTGTAGATGGTCACATTCTCATCGAACATCTTCTCGCCAAGCTTTGTCTTACCGCCGGGCAGAGAAAAAACGCTTCGACCCTCTTCAGCATTTCGGGCGTTGAAAAGAAAGCCAATATTGCCCATCAGGTCTGCAACCGCTTGGGGTTCGAGAATCACTGTGTGAATTCCCGGATCGATCATCCTTGCTCCTTTTCCTTCGAGCGCCTTCCGGATCGCCTCATTTGCGACACGCTGAGTGTCCAGCTTGGCGACGTCGAAGTGGCTCCGAAGGAAATAGCCCGAGCTTTGACCGTCCGGCGTTCGCGCGGTAGTCGACAGACTTACATTTGTAGAGCGTTCGTATTCGAAGTTACCGTTCTTGGTCAATGATCCGCTCACCTGAACCCGGGCCGAATGGAAGCCGGCTCCGATGACGCCTTTCTTCTCACACTCCGAAATGATCGAGCCAATAGATTTTGCGCGGGCAGACAAAGATAGGTTAGCCGTCGATTCGACAAAGCCGTTGACGGGTTTGTAATGCTGCTTGCCCAGTGTTGGCAAATATTCTCGATCAACCGGAGATGTAGCTGCTATCTTCTGTGCACGCTCGACCATATCCTTCAGGCTCGCGTCATCCAGATCGTTGGTCGATGCCGCCCCGCGCCGACCTTGGACCCACACCGTCACATTCGCACTTCGTGAGACGCGGGTTCCGCTGGTAAGTATGTTGTTGGCGGCAAACCGCAGGTGCGAAAGCTTGTCGCTCCCGACGCTCGCCGACGCATCTTCCGCCTTAACGTATGACAGTATCCTTTCGGTAAACGCCTTCGATTCTTGTTCCGTCAGCAACATCTTAGTGATCATCCTCCATCTGTCCGGCGTTCGGAGATGAAGCCGTGTTCAATACGTTAATATTCCTAAACCTCGCAACCGGACATCCGTGCGAGACCGCGTTCGATTGGCCGGGTTCGCCCTTGCCGTCATTGAACGATCCGGGGATCTCATATGTCGACTGCCCGCCGAGTCCGTCACAAGCTCCCCAGAAATCCGTCGTGCGTGATTGATAAGCCACGTCGCGGAGCATTCCGCCGACCTTGCCGTTCTTGATCTCCCAGAATGTCTGCCCGCCAAACTGGAAGTTGTAACGCTGCTGGTCAATGGAGTAACTGCCCCGGCCGTATATAAGAATGCCGTTCTCAACACCTCCTATCAGATCGTCCTGCGAGACGTTACCTGCAGCTGGAGTCAACGAAACGTTCGGCATACGCGGGAACGGCACGCTGCCCCAACTGTCGGCATGAAGGCATCCGTACGATTTATCACGTCCCACGACCTTCGCGAGGTCGCGAGTAGTCTGCCAATCGACGAACACTCCATCCTTCACGAGATGCCACTCTTGTCCCGGAACGCCTTCGTCATCCCAACCAACCGATGCGAGCCCATATTTCTGGGTTCGATCTGCGACGAAATTGACGATCTTCGAGCCAAACTGAAGTTTGCCAGTCTTATCCGGGGTCAGGAAGCTCGTCCCCGCGTAATTCGCTTCCCACAATAAAGCACGATCAAGTTCCGTCGGATGTCCGACTGACTCGTGGATCGTAAGGAACAGGTGCGAAGGATGCAGCACCAGATCGTATTTGCCCGGCGTAACCGACGGAGCCTTCAGCTTCATCACCGCGTGCTCTGCGGCCGTTTTCGCCTCGGTTGCCCAATCGTGCTTCGACATATATTCGTAGCCGATCGCCTGGCCTTCGCGAAGGGAATTGACCGCCTGGAAATCTCCCGAAGTCCGATTCACCGCAGTCGCG
>JAQSDP010000417.1 GCA_029945985.1 bacterium
AAGATCGAGATCAGCGGTGCCAAGAACTCTGCGCTTCCGTGCCTCGCCGCGACGCTTTTGACAGCTGAGACGGTCACGCTGCACAACGTTCCCTACGTACGAGACCTGATCACGCAGCGGCGTCTGCTCGAAGATCTCGGCGCCACTGTTCTCACGCCTGAACTTCGCACTCACAAGGTCACTGCGAGTAATATCCAGAGCTTCGAAGCTCCTTATGAGCTAGTAAAAACCATGCGCGCCAGCGTGCTCGCTCTGGGGCCGCTGCTGGCGAGATTTGGCCAGGCAAAGGTGAGCCTGCCAGGGGGCTGTGCGATCGGCACTCGCCCGATCGATCTCCATCTGAAGGCCTTCGAGGAACTCGGTGCGGTCGTCTCGCTCGAATCCGGCGATGTTATTGCACGGGCTCCCGAAGGGCGGCTCAAAGGTGCTGAACTCACATTTGAAAAGGTCACCGTGACCGGAACCGAAAACGTGATGATGGCGGCATCGCTTGCCGAAGGGACGACGACCATACGCAACGCCGCGATGGAACCTGAGGTAGTGGACCTCGCCGATCTCTTGAACAAGATGGGCGCACGGATCCGCGGGGCCGGGACCGAGACGATCGAGATCGACGGCGTCGAGTCTTTGGGGGGAGCCGAGCATACGATCATCCCAGACCGCATCGAGACCGGTACATTCATCGTCGCGGCGGCGATCACGGACGGTGAGCTTGAGATCAAGAACTGCATGCCCGAACATCTGGTTCCGGTGATAGCGAAGCTTCGCGAAGCAGGCGTCGACATCGAAGAGATCAACCCGAGCACACTGTTGGTGAAGCGAAGCTCGGGCGGCCTGAAAGCAGTTGATGTCACTACCGAGCCGCATCCTCACTTCCCGACTGATATGCAGGCGCAGTACATGGCGCTGATGACGCAGGCCGAGGGTACGTCGGTCGTCACCGAGACGATCTTCGAGAATCGGTTTATGCACGTCGGCGAGATGCAGCGGATGGGAGCGGACATTCATGTCTCCGGCAACACCGCCACCGTCAAAGGGCCGGCTCATCTTACCGGTGCGAAGGTGATCGCCTCAGATCTGCGAGCATCTGCGTCACTGGTGCTTGCCGCGCTGGCGGCCAATGGTGAAACCTTGATCGACCGCGTCTACCACATCGACCGCGGATACGAGACGATCGTGCGCAAGCTTCGATCGGTCGGTGCTGACATCGAACGGCTTTCGGATTCGTCAGTCGAAGCCGAAGTCGCGTGATTTCGCCGATCCTATTGCGCTGTGATTTAATTTGCTTATAGCGATATGGGCGCTCAAGACTGCATCTTTTGCAAGATCGTCGATGGGAGTATTCCCTCGACCACGGTTCATGAGGACGATGTGTGCATCGCCTTCAACGACCTGACTCCACAGGCTCCGACGCATATCCTGCTGATCCCTAAGGAGCACGTCGATTCGCTCGCAAAAACGGAAGCGAACCACAAACAGACGCTCGGGCATCTATTACTTTCGTCGGCTCAGATCGCTCGCGATAAGGGATTTGCGGATGACGGCTATCGGGTCGTGATCAACACGAACGGAGATGGCGGGCAGACGGTCTTTCATCTGCACGTTCACCTGCTCGCGGGACGGCAGTTCATATTTCCTCCCGGCTAAGTTGTGATAGCTAATAGATCTGCGGCAAGCATTTTTTTACTCAGCAGCCTGTTTATCGCGGGCTGTTCTTCTGCGCCGGCCGACAATTCGAACGCGGCTGCAGCCGCGACTCCTGCACTTTCCGCTGCCGAATTCACCGATGCTAATGCGGCGCTCGTCGAAGGTATCAAGCTTCTTGATACCGGAGATGCGGACCGGGCGATCGAGATCCTGAACCGAGCGGTCGAATTGAATCCGGACCTAGCCGATGCGTATTTTCAGCTCGGCATCGCTTATTCTCTGATCGAGACCCGGGATGCTGCGGTGGTCGAAGAGCAGGTAACGCCGACTCCAACGCCCGGCGAAAAGAAACAGCGCGTGGCGACGACCAATTCCGAGAAGGCATTTGAAAAGGCGGTGGCCGCTTACCGCAAGCAGATCGACGCGAACGGTAATGATCACCTGGCATACTTCAACCTCGGACGCGCGTACAACAAGCTAAACGAAGACGAGGACGCCGCCAAGGCTCTGAAGGAAGCGGTGGAACTCAAGCCTGACGATACTGAGTATCAAACCGAACTCGGCGCCATTCTCGTGAAGCTCGCGCAATACCGCGAAGCAATCTCTCCGCTCAAGAAAGCGATCGACCTCGATCCCGAGAATTCGCGAGCGCTCAACTTGCTTGAGGACGCCGAGGCAGGGCGGAAGCGGATCGATTTCGTTACAGACAAGAAGGACGCGAACAAGGCCGCTGGCAATACCAATACGAATACAAGTTCGAATTCGGCGACAGCACCACCGCCGTCGAACACCGCGAAGCCTGTGGATACTAAAACACCGCCTCCGCCGCCGAAGCCGGCACCCGCCAATCGCCCCAATTGATCGTCCCGACTGGCTCGTTTGTGCACACAAGTCTTTTGAGGTGTGCCATCTTGACATATTTACCCGCGAGATCGCATCATTGCGTACACGCATATGGTACGAGCTTCCACCACCGATATTCCTGACGAACAAGCGCTTTCGCTCGATCGCAAGATCCAAATGCATGAGGCCCGCGAGGGCATCATCGACCGCCTCGCCCGCGACCTCCCGACCAGTATCGACCTCGAAAGGTTTTTGAACGTTATCGTTTCCGAGCTCGGCAGAATGATGGTGGCTGACCGCTGTGACGTGCTTCAGCTTGTCGAGGATAAGGAACTCCGCATCAGCCACGAATGGCGGCGTGACAAGAAAGTACCGTCGAGCCTTGGTACTGTCATTCCCATCGATCCCAAAAAGCTCAGTGAGCGGTTCGACATCACAAAACCGATCCAGATCAACGACACGAAAACGGCGGACGACCCGACGTTGAAGTTCTTCGCAAAGGCTCTTGAGACTCGGTCGCTGCTCATCATCCCTATCGTGATGAGCGGCGATGTGATCGGTTTGATCGGTTTGCATGACACCAAGAAGCCCCGCGTTTGGTTGGAAGAGGAGATCACGTTCCTGCAGTCGATCGGCCGGCAGCTTGCGATCGGCTATCAGTATACGAGCCTCTTCACAGCGCAGGAGCAAGAATCGAAACGAACGAACGCGCTGCTCCAGATCGCGAACACTCTTAACTCGCATTCCGATTTCAACGAGGTTTCCGAGACCGCGCTCGAACGTGCGATCTCGCTGGTCGGGGCGGATTATGGAGCTCTCGGCGTGCTCGACCAATCGGGGAAGAAGATAACGCTTGTGCAGTTCAAATCCGCCGAAGGTAAGCAGCCGGGCGGTTTGCTAAAGATGGTTGATTCACACGGCAAGTCGATGAACGTGGACACGTTTCAGGCGGTTAGTGATCTCATCCGAGACGGCAAGACGATCTCTCTCACCGATTCGCAGCTTCCGCTCCCGATCCGGCTGATATTCAATACGACGCTCGGCGGGAAGGCCGCACTCGTAGCGCCGGTACGTGTTGGCGGCCAGCCGTTCGGCTTGCTTGGATTCGTCTGGAGCAAGGCGACGAGCTTCGACAGACACGACATCGCCTTGGTCGAAGGCATCGCCGACCAGATCGGCACCGCGCTCGAGCGCGATCAACTCTCGGCTGAGGTGATGCGGCTCAAGAGCGAGTTGGTCCAGAAGCAAAGCAAGATCATTGGCCAGGCCGAGCCGATCCGCCGCTCCATCGAGTTGGCGTTGAACGTCGCGGACGCGAGCACGACCGTCCTGATCCAGGGCGAATCAGGCACCGGAAAGGAGCTTCTCGCGAACCTGATCCACTTCAATTCTGGCCGCGAGAACAAGGCGTATATCAAGATCAACTGCGGGGCGATCCCCGAATCGCTGATCGAATCCGAGCTGTTCGGCCACGAGAAGGGAGCCTTCACGGATGCACGCGGACAGCGTGTCGGCAGATTCGAAGAGGCTGACGGCGGAACGCTTTTCCTGGACGAGATCGGCGAAATGTCGATGCAGGCGCAGGTGCGGTTGCTGAGAGTGCTGCAGGACGGCGAGTTTACGCGCGTAGGCGGCAACGAGGTCGTAAAGACCGACGTTCGCGTGATCGCTGCATCGAACGTTGACCTTGAGAAAGCGGTTGATGAGGGGAAGTTTCGCAGAGATCTATTCTTCCGCCTCTCGGTATTCCCTATTACCCTCGCTCCCCTTCGCGAACGGGCCGAGGATATTCATATCCTCGTCTACCATTTCCTCGAACGCTACAAAGAAAAGTCGGGGCGTTTCGTTTCGGGTATATCGAAAGACGCATTACGGGCGCTGGTGAATTATGAATGGCCGGGCAACGTTCGCGAACTTGAGAACGCCATCGAGCGCGCCGTGATCATCGCCTCCGGACGTCAGATCGAACTCTCTGACCTGCCCGATCCGATCGCTAAACGTGCACTGGACGAACTCTCGCATCTGCGGCACGAGCGTGCTCAAGCTTCGGCTGAGGGCCGGTTTATCGGCTTGAACATCGAACTCCCGTCGTCGATGGACGAGATCGAAAAACAGGTGATCCAGGCGACACTGGATTACACAAAGGGCGACAAATCGACCGCCGCACGCCTGCTGAATATCGGACGGCGAACCCTGTATCGAAAGCTCGATGATTATGACCTCGGGGGTGGACAAGGCTGAAGAACTATTTGCCAATCAGTCACTTAGTCCTGTATCTTACGGTGTAGACGATGGGAATTTCTTCAATCGACATTCAACCTCTTGCCGTTGACGTTTCGTGCAATAACGAATCGATCAGTGTCGCGCTTGCGGATGGCCGCATGATCCGCGTTCCGCTCGAGTGGTATCCGCGACTGCTCGACGCGACGCCGAAGGATCGCAACAATTGGCAGCTGATCGGCGGTGGGCTGGGCATCCACTGGGAAGACCTCGACGAAGACATCACAGTCGAGAGCCTCCTCCGCCTTCGCTAGCTTCAAACTTCTCCACTATAATCTGAGCAATGACCGGCGTTTCACAAGACGGGATCTTTGTTGCCGTGTTCTTCGGCGCATTTCTCATTGTGACGGCGGGCGAGATCTACTGGCTTACGTATAACCTGCAGGTGCCGATAAGGAAGGCGCTGATCACCGTCCTCATTTCCAACTTCGGGACTATCACGCTTGGATTCTTCGTCACGTTCATCATTTTCGGCATCCTTCTGGCCCTCACGGCAACGGAGAACGCGGGGGAAGGTAATACGGGAGCCTGGCCTGCTTTCATTGCTGCGCTCGCATTTCCATTCCTTCTAATGGCATGTGTCCGGCGGCTGCTTATCGGCGGACAACACATCGAGCAGATAACTCGTCCGCTTCCTTACGCGATCGTCTCAACCCTCATCTTTTTCTTGGCGGTATGTGGAGTCATGGCCATTTTCCTCGCATTCCGATGAACGTCGTTATCGGCACCGCCGGCCACATTGATCACGGCAAGACCGCCCTCGTAAAGGCGCTTACCGGCGTCGACGCCGACCGCCTCCCGGAAGAAAAGCAACGCGGCATCACGATCGACATAGGATTTGCCGAACTTGATCTTGGCGACGTGCACGTATCATTTGTCGACGTTCCCGGCCACGAGCGGTTCGTCAAGAACATGCTCGCGGGTGCCAGCGGGATCGACATCGTCATGCTCATCGTCGCAGCGGACGAAGGCGTGATGCCGCAGACGCGTGAGCATTTCAACATTTGCCGCCTATTGGGAATCCGTCACGGCATTGTCGTGATCACGAAGTCGGACCTTGCGGATGAGGAAATGCTTGACCTCGTAAGGCTCGACGTGGCCGAACTCGTCGAGGGTTCGTTCCTGCAGGACGCGAAGGTCGTGACCACCAGTTCCACTAAAAGCGCCGGTCTCGAAGAACTACGCAGTTCTATCCGCAAGGTTGCGGCGAGCCTCTATCGCCCAGAGGAAAGTCGTTACGCATTGTTGCCGATCGACCGCAGCTTTTCGGTCAAGGGCCACGGCGCGGTGGTTACTGGAACACTTCAGCACGGAACGATCGGCGTTGACTCGGCCGTCGAACTCCTTCCCAATCGGATCCCGGTACGCGTTCGCAACATCCAATCGCATGGCCGGTCTTCTGATAAAGCGACGGCTGGGCGTCGGGTCGCGCTCAATCTGGGCGGCATTGACCATTCGGCTATCGAGCGCGGAATGGTGCTCGCCGAAAAGGGTGTTTTCGAACCGACGCAGGTTATCGACGCCGAGATCGAATTGCTGGCCGACGCTCCACGGCCGCTACGTTCCAGGCAGCGGGTGCGCGTACACATAGGGACCGCCGAGCTGCTGGGCCGGGTCACCGTACTCAACGATATCGGCGAGATTGCACCCGGCGAGACCGACTTGGTTCAGCTTCGCCTGGAATCCCCGACGGTGGCCATCCACGGAACGCGCGTGATATTCCGCTCATACTCACCGCAGGAGACGATTGCGGGCGGCCGTGTTCTCGAACCGTTTGCGACCCGCCATAGGCGTAAAAGTCTGACCGCGGTGCGCTCGTTTCTATCGTCATTGGCGGATCCGACGATTTCAGATCTCGATCTTACTTATGCACTGGTAACGCGCGCGGGCGTGATCGGGATCGCGGCGGCTGAACTAACCGCACGAACCGGCTTGCTTCGCTCGGTCCTCGATCCCGACATAAAAGGCCTAATTGCAAATGCCACGATCGTGAACGTTGGAAGCCGATTCCTTTCGACCGGCGCTTTCGAATCGCTGCGACGAAAATTGGTCGCGGCCGTTAAACGGCACCATGAGCTCGATCCGCTATCGAAGGGCGTCGGAAAGGAACTACTCCGTGGAACGCTGCCGAATGACACGTTTGCCGCCGCTCTCGAATCTTTGATCGCATCCGGCACGCTAGCTGGTGCCGGCGAGACCGTCTCGCTTGCCGAGCGTAAACAGTCGTTAAACCCCGCAGAAGAAACCGCAAAGAAGGCCCTTTCCCATGGACTTCAAAGCGCTGGCCTAGGGGTGCCGAAGATCACCGATCTTCTCGACGCTGCGTCGCGTGAATCGAGACTTCCGACGCCCCACGTGCGAAAGGTGTTTCAAACTCTTATCGACTCTCGAGAGGTGGTAAAGGTCACCGATGACTTTTTCTTCGACAAGAAGACCATCGACTCCCTCATCGCCAAGGTCCGGGCTAACGCGGGAGAAGATCGCACCATAGACGTCGCAAAATTCAAGGAGATATCGGGCGTCTCGCGAAAGTATGCTATACCTCTTCTTGAATATTTCGACCGCGAGAAGATCACGATAAGAACCGGCGACAAACGCGTTATCCGATGAAGCAATTCCTCACCGCACGATGGCAAGACCTAATAATGGCCAATTACGAGGTCGACCCGTCTCTGCTTGAGTCGCGTCTGCCGACAGGAACCTCGATCGATCTACACGAAGGTAAATGCTTTGTCAGCCTCGTCGGGTTTATGTTTCTCGACACGCGAGTGCTCGATTTTCTGGTGCCGTTTCACGTGAATTTTGAAGAGGTGAACCTGCGATTCTACGTCGTTCGCGAAACCGAAGCCGAAGTTCGCCGCGGTGTAGTATTCGTAAAAGAGATCGTTCCCAAAGCCGCCATAGCCGCGATCGCCCGCAAGCTCTACGGCGAACCTTACGAACGCTGGGCGATGGGCCATGAACGGAGCAATTCGCACGTCGGTTACAACTGGAGCAAGGGCGTGTGTGCGAATTCGATCACCGTCACACGCGGAGAGAACCTTGGCGTGCCGGCCGCCGATTCTCACGGCGAATTCATAATCGAGCACTATTGGGGATACACCAAACGCGGAGAGAGCCGCACCGACGAATATCGGGTCGAGCATCCGAAATGGGAAGTGTTCGAGGCCGCCGATCCGCAGATCGACGTCGATTTTGGCTGCACTTACGGCGAGGAGTTCTCGTTTTTGAACGATCAGAAGCCGTTTTCGATACTGCTCGCGAACGGTTCTGAGATCGCGGTGTATAAGGGGAAACCGATAGAATTCTAGTATGGCAATAATCGGAATCGTAGCGGTCGCGGAGAATCTGGCGATAGGCAGGGGCGGAAAATTGCCGTGGCATTATCCCGCCGACCTGAAGCACTTCAAGAAGACTACGATGGATAACGCTATCGTGATGGGCTCGAACACCTGGCGGTCGATTGGCAAGCCGTTGCCGGGCCGCCTCAACGTCGTGCTCAGCCGCCGGGCCCAACTCGACACCGACGAGAATCTTCTCTTCTTACGCAGCGAAGACGAGGCCGCCGCCCTCTCAAAGTTTCTCCGGGGTGACCTCTACGTCATCGGCGGCGCCCATATCTATGAAGCGTTCGCACCGCTCATCGACGCGTGGATCGTTACCGAGATACCCGAAACGATCGGGAACGCCGATGTGTTTATGCCGGCGAATTATCTCGAGGCATTTAAGCTTATCGATGCGGAAGAACTCGATGATGGACTCGTCGTGAGGCGCTACGAACGAAGCTGACAAGGCTTACCATCTGACGACTTCCGATGTAGAATAATCGACACCGAATAGCAGGAGGACCAAACAATGATGGGCGGAAGATCTTGGGACGAGTGGATAGAAGAATATTCGCACAGCCACGAGCATCCTATGAATCGGCTGACTCACAGCTTCGGAATCCCGATGATCGTGCTGTCGATCCTTCTGATCCCGGTGTGCTTCTTCGTGACGAATCTCTGGATGGTCGCCATCGGTCTCTTCCTCGTCGGCTGGATCCTCCAATTCATCGGCCACTATTTCGAAGGCAAGCCGCCGGAATTTATGAAGGACTGGCGATTCCTCCTCGTCGGGACGCGCTGGTGGCTTAAGAAAGTTGTCGGCATCAAGTAGGTACCGCTTGGTTTGGCTGAAAGCTGTCGGCTAATAGCTGGCAGCTGTTTTTATATCTAACGGTGGCAGACAGACAACTCATTCTCGCGCTCGACATCGGCTCCTCCAGCGTTCGCGCCGCCTTCTTCGACCACTCAGGGAATCTCCTGCCAAAGACGCTCGTAAAGATCGAACGAAAGCTGAAAGCGACAGCTTCGGGCGGGTCGGAGATCGATGCCGACGCGGCGTTTCGACAGGTCGTCGCGGCGATTGACGGTGTTCTCGTAAAGGCTCCGAAAGGCGAGATCACGCACGTCGCCTCATGTACCTTTTGGCACAGCCTGATCGGAATCGACCCGGCTGGGAAGCCGACCACACCGGTCTACGGCTGGGCTGACAACCAGAGCCGCGAATACGTTGAACCGCTCCGCAAAAAACTAGACGAACGCAAAACCCACAACCGAACCGGTGCGCGATTCCACTCAAGCTTCTGGCCCGCCAAACTCCTCTGGCTCCAAGGCGGAAACGCGCGCGGTGGCAAGGGTGTCTCTTCCTCCGAAACTAATCAATGGATCTCCATCGGCGACTACCTCACGCTCAAACTCTCCGGTAAGCTCGCAACAAATATCTCGATAGCTTCCGGAACAGGAATCTTCAATATTCGTGAGAACGCGTGGGACGATAAGCTAGTTAGTTTCCTTAAACTCAGACACACGCAACTCCCGAAGATCGCGCCCGATTCATACACATTTCGGATCAACAGTAAGTTCGCGAAACGCTGGCCTCGGCTGGCTCACACACAATGGCTCTTACCGACGGCCGACGGAGCCACCAACAATATAGGATCCGGATGCACCGCGAACGACACTGCTGCTCTAATGGTCGGCACGTCCGGCGCGATGCGTGTCATTCTCGACCTTCCGCCGAAGACCATCCCCGACGGACTCTGGTGCTACCGCGTTGACCACAAACGAGCGATTCTCGGCGGAGCGCTGAGCGACGGCGGCGGTTTGCTCGATTGGCTACGCGCGAACCTGAATCTGCCCAGGAACGGCGATTCGATCATCGCCAAACGGCTACCCACCAGAACTCCCGTTACCGTCGAACCCTTTTTTGCGGGCGAACGCAGCACTGGGTACAACGAAAACGCCCGCGGCGCGATCCTCAATCTGACGATGGCAAACGATGCCGTCGACATTTACCAAGCCGCCATGGAAGCGATAGCCGGCCGCTTCGCCGAGATCCTCCGCCAGATCGAGACCGTCACGCCGGTCAGAAACGTCGTTGCGTCGGGCGGCGCACTCCACAATTCCCCCGCCTTCACCCGCATCATCGCCGACACGTTAGGTCGCGAGATAACCCTTTCTAACACCCCCGAAGCGTCAATGCGCGGCGCGGTTTTGCTTGCTCTCGAAACAATTGGCAAAATGAAGTACAAAAGACGGTGAGACCAGATCTAAGGTGGTGAATAAGCCTCGAACAATACCGACATTCGAGAATGAAGACGCTGAACGTGAATTTTGGGCAACTGCCGACTCCACGGATTACATCAGTTGGGATGACGGGAGGTGCGTCGTACTTCAGAATCTTGAGTCCTCTGATCGTATTGGTATTTGCGATCAGTCCTCTGGGCGCTCAGAGCCCAGAGTGTCCGAAAGCTGAACTCATCTTGCCGTCGGGGCTCGTTAATATCGAGCAAGAAGCGACCATTGTGCTTCGTATCGTCCGAGACTTCGCGGGGTCCGTTGACTGGAAGGTTTCTGCGGGAACGATAGTTAATGGTCTGGGTTCGCAGGTACTAACCCTGATGCCTCACGAGGAAGATGAGGGCAAGAGCATCAAAGTTTCTGCACGATTGCAGGGGCTACCGAACTGTTCTGTCGAGGTTTCAGATTTGCTTCGGATTGCGCCTCTTCCTATCGGCGAACCCGCGGATGTCCTTGGTAAGATCGGGAAAGGTAGGTTCGCAAAGAGCTTCTTTCAATCAAGGTTGGATTCGTATATCTCCCAGCTATCTTTTTCGCCGGACGATGAAGGATTAGTAGTAGTCGCGTTCGATACGACTGCCTCGCGTAAGTACAAGATTGCACACATCAAACTGATTCTAGAGCAGTTGAAATTCCGGCATATGGATCCTTCGCGAATCACTTTCTATATTTCTGAGGGTGAGTCCCAAGAGTCGACAACTCTGTGGACTGCGTCGCCGGATGCAAGAATTCCGAAATATATGCGTACCCTGCCCACAATCAAGGGTGAAGAATTCGAACAACAAGCTCCCAACCTTTTCTTTAAGAAAAAATGACTGCCGCAACAAAACAAGTAACCAAAACCGACATCGACACGCTTTCTGTCAACACTATCCGCACGCTCTCGCTTGATGCGGTGCAAAAGGCTAACTCCGGCCATCCGGGCTTACCGCTCGGGATGGCGCCGGCGGCGTATGTGCTGTGGACAAAGTTCATGCGTCACAATCCGAAAAATCCGAAGTGGTTCAACCGCGACCGGTTTTTGCTGAGCGCTGGGCATGGGTCGATGTTGATCTATTCGCTGCTGCATCTCACCGGGTACGATCTCTCGCTCGAAGATCTAAAGAATTTCCGACAGCTTCATTCGAAGACTCCGGGCCACCCGGAAAACTTCATGACGCCGGGTGTCGAGATCACGACCGGCCCGCTCGGGCAGGGCTTTGCGAACGGAGTCGGAATGGGGATCGCTCAAAAGCATCTTAAGGCGATGTTCAACCGCAAGGGCCACAACGTCATCGATCATTTCATCTACTGCATCTGCTCCGACGGCGATCTGATGGAGGGCGTGAGCTACGAATCGGCGTCGCTTGCCGGCCATCTGAAGCTCGACAATCTCATCTACCTCTACGACGACAACAAGATCACGATCGACGGCTCGACGGACATCGCGTTTACCGAAGACGTGACTAAGAGATTCGAGGCGGCTGGATGGGAAGTCTCCATTGTTGAAGACGGCAATGATCTCAAGGCGATCGAGGCCGCGATCAAGGCCGCACAAAAAAGCACAGGCAAACCGAAGTTGATCCGCATAAAGACGATCATCGGTTTCGGAATGCCGAAGCAAGGTACGTCAAAAGCTCATTCGGACGCGCCGGGCGTGGATGCAGTCAAGGAAACCAAACGCAATCTCGGCTGGCCCGAGAACAAGAGTTTCTATGTACCGAAAGAGGTTTCGACGCACTTCCGCCAAGCTATAAAGAACGGCGCGAAGGTCGAAAAGGATTGGGAGACGGCTGTTAAAGCTTACGCAAAGGAATTCCCTGAACTCGGCAAACAGCTTGCTGATACCCGCACCAACAAGCTGCCCGATGGGTGGGAAAAGGCGCTTCCGTTATTTGACGGTGTCGAAGCCAAAGCGACGCGTGCGTATTCGGGCGACGTGATAAACGCCATCGCCGGTACGGTCCCGCAGCTTATCGGCGGCTCGGCCGACCTCACTCCGTCGAACAATACGTACATCAAATCTTCCGCAGATTTTCAGGCAGACCGGCCCGCGAACCGCAATATCCATTTTGGCATCCGCGAACACGCGATGGGCTCGTCGATGAACGGCATGGCGCTCTATGGAAGTTTGATCCCGTTTGGCGGCACCTTTCAGACGTTCTCCGATTACATGCGTCCGGCGATACGCCTAGCGGCTCTGTCGCACATCCAGGTTCTGTTCGTGTTTACGCACGATTCGATCGGCCTCGGCGAAGACGGTCCGACGCACCAGTCCGTCGAACACCTCGCCGCCTTGCGCGCGATCCCAAATCTCGCACTCATCCGCCCGTGCGACGCTCACGAAGTCCGCGAGGCATGGCGAGCCGCTCTGAACCGCTCCGATGCTCCGACCGCATTCGCCCTCTCGCGTCAGAAGGTCGCCCTCATAGACCGCAAGAAGTTCGCGAAAGCCGACGGCCTCCACAAGGGAGCGTACATTCTCGCTGAAGCCGAAGATAAGTCCGGCAAGAAAACCACGCCGAAACTGATCATCATCGCCACCGGTTCCGAGGTCGGCCTTGCGATGGAAGCCCGCGAAAAACTCAACGCCGCCGGAATCCCAACCCGCGTCGTCTCAATGCCGTGCTGGGAATTCTTTGACGAACAATCACCCAAGTACAGAGAATCCGTCCTCCCCAAAGCCGTAACCGCCCGCCTAGCCATCGAAGCCGGAGTCTCACTCGGCTGGAGCAAGTACGTCGGGGACGCCGGCGACACTCTCACCGTCGACAAGTTCGGAGCTTCTGCACCCGCCGAGGATGTGTTTAGGGACTACGGATTTACGGTTGAGAACGTGATCAGGAAAGCGAAGAAGTTGATCTGAACCTGTGCGACTGCATACTGATTTTCACGACTACTACGACAACGCCATCGGCTATGGCGTTGATGAAAAGGTTCACTACAACCGGTATACAAAAAAGGCATCCATCGACATTAAATCCAAATTGGATCGGCCATTTCATCGCGAATCCGGCTTACTTGGCTTTTGCGGAAAGACTTATCCCTTCATTGAGCTAAATCGATATGGGCACGAGTTGGACGAACAAGGTCGGCTTAAAATTGTAGAAACACGATTCGCTTTCGACGCATATGAGTATCTCGAGATCAAACAGGAATGGGCCCACGTTTCTGATGACTTCTACTCGTACGCATACACGAAAGACCCAAAGCTAAAACAGTTCTTTCGTGAATGGTCGAGGGATAGCGACGAAGTGTTTCTTGAGCACAAAGTACCAGTTTGGGTTGCACGCTTTTATGCTCGAGAACCTAACGGCATTCTAAATCCAAGATTGAAAGATCACGGATTTGAAAGAAAAGTGGATGCTTTAGCTGCCTTCCAAGAGATATCGATGTATTTAGCGAATATTCTTGTCGAACAAAAAGAGTTATCCGTGATCGAAGACCGATATCGCATCGAACAGCATGGATTCGATCTAAAAAAGAGTTTTCGAAACACAAAGAATGGTTGATTCAAGCAAGGACATCTAAAACACTGAAGACATGGCAACTAACCTTGCAATAGATGATCGGCTCATCGAAGAGGCTCGAAGGGTTGGCGGGCACCGAACGAAGAAAGCGATCTTGACTGAGGCTTTGGAAGAGTACATCCGTCGGCGAAAGCAGTCGCGCATCCTCAAACTGTTCGGCACGATTGAGTTTGAATCGGACTATAGTTATAAGAAGCAGCGGCGTCGCTCATGACTGTTCTAGCGGGTCTCAAAGGCTTTGGCCTTGCGAAGGGGCGTTTCGCGCCAATGAAGCCGCCCGCAATAAAACCTGTTTGACTCACAAAAACGAACTGACCATTTAGTTCCGCTTCATCTTAAAAGCCTCTTCCTTCAGACTTCCATCTCGCTGCCTTAGTGCTAGATATATATTCAGTTTGTTCTTTGAGGCTTGTTCGAAGGTCAGGCCGGAGAAGTAGAGCCGCTTGCCGTCTTTCTTTACGAACTTGAAGTCGACGGTTTTATCCTTCTCTTCCCAGCCGGTGAGGTCAGGATTGAAGTGCTTGAGGCGGAGGATAATCGTACCTTCAGTTTCGAGCAGCCACATCATTTCGTAAAAGACTGGTTTGCCGTCTTTGACGAGGCGATATGTGCCAACCATTATTCCGCCCTCGGGCGGGCTCCACGTCTCTTCTGAAAATCCGCCCAAGCCCGTGCCTCGCCAGCTTCCGGCAAGCCACGCGGCATCGGCGATCGTTGCCTTTTCGCTCGCCTGGCCTTCAGCGAGTTTGAGCGTATTTTCGGTGTTCTTTACCTGTGCAAAATTCGAGGCGCTCAGGATAAAAAGTAATACGACGATGAATAAAAAATATTTCATTGAAAGCCTCCGCTCTTTTGACGAACGACGATCGCGTAAATGGACATCCCCATCAGCGCGTCGGCCGCGGATAAACAACCGGACTTCGATTTCCCGACTTATCCACCGCCCGCACGCCGAAGAAATAATTGTCTTTCGACATCTTCGCGGCAGTGTAGGTTGTGACGTTGCCGACAAACTTCGACGTGGTCCAATCCGCCGCAGTCGTATCGCGCCACACCACTTCGTAACCGGCCAGGTCGGCGTCGGTGTTTGCATCCCATTTCAGATCAGTATCGTTGGTAAGCCGGCCGGTTATGATCCCGACGTTCTTCGGCTTCGCGGGAGCATTTGCGATGCTCGCGAGCGTGACCATATTGATCCGGGTGGCGTTCGCAACGTATTCGAAATCGACGAATTCAGGCGTGTCGCCGTAGAACACTCCGTTCTCGGTTCGTACGTTCTGGTGCTGGTGGGTGTAATCTTCGTCGGCTTCCGTAAATCGTACTGCCGCAAATCCGCGTTCAAGAAACGGGATGTGGTCGCCGCCGCGGCCGTATCGGTCGCGTCGATAGATAACCCACGGTGAGAAGGTCTTCATGTATCGGGCTGATTGCTCTTTCACATAGCGCCCTAGTTGACGTGCCGGCGAATCGTTCTCGCCGCCGACGCTCCGACGCGTACCTGCCTGCTGCGGCGTTTCGTCTGACGGAACTCCCTCGGCAAATACCCGGAGCCGATTTCTAAACTGTGAATTCTTGTGCGTGGTGACGCCGCCGATGATGTCGTTCGTGATCATCGCCTCTATATTCATCGCCTTTTTCTTCGCTTCCTCAGCGTAATAAGCCGCACCAAGCAATCCTTGCTCTTCGCCGGGCACGGCCATGAATACTATCGTTGCGTCGAACTTTCGCTTCGACATCACGCGAGCGAGTTCGATCACCGCCGCCGTCCCAGATGCATCGTCGTTCGCTCCCGGAGCGTCGCACTTCGCATCGGTCGGTGACGTACACATGGAATCATAGTGGCCGGAAACTACGTAGATCCGGTCGGGATCCGTGGTTCCCTTGAGCGTGGCGAGGACGTTTGTAAGCACTGTGGGCTCGGGGATGCGAGCGGCCTTCGGCTGCGTGAAGCTCTGCTTTTCCACCACCAGGCATCCGCCGCACTCTGTGTTGAACCGCTGAAATTCAGAGAAGATCCAATCGCGGGCGGCGCCGATCCCGCGCGTGGGATTGTCCTGCTCCGACAGCGTGTTCCGCGTGCCGAACGACACAAGCTTCCGGATCGAAGCCTCGACATTCTTCGCCGAGATCTCCTTGAGCATCTTCTGGATCTCAGGGTCCGGCCGCTGAGCAGGCGCGACGTTCTGGGAAAAGACAGAGACAAAGGACAACAGCAGAAACGCAGTTACGCAGATCGTATTTTTCATTGGTATTTGTATCGGAACGAGCCTTAACAAATGTAACGCTAAACCGGGAAACCGCAAAGAACCTCCCGCAGAACGCCGTTGACAAAAACTCTGTTGGTGATAAAATTCGGGCGCGCCGTTGCAGGAGATGTCCGTTTTCATCGCATAGCAACGTTTACTAATTGAAGGCGCCCGCCGATAGTTGATTATCCGTCTCCAGAAAAGCTTCAGGGATTTCTAAAGACAGATGCAGGCAACATCGGTGAACTTCTTTAGTTTTTGGTCGGCCTGAGTTTGCAGGCCATAAGGAGTGTATATGAAAAAGATCGCACTAATATTGATACTTTCATTTGTCTATACGGCCGTGCCCGCACAGCACGGACACGGTTCGCGCAACGCGGCTGAGAAGAAGGCCGTGTGGCTTGACGACGGTCTCGGCGGCATCGACCATCCGGTTACGACCAAGAGCGCTGAGGCGCAGAAATTCTTCAACCAGGGCTTGATGTATCTCTACGCGTTCAATCATGCGGAGGCGATCAATTCGTTCCGTCATGCCGCCGAACTCGATCCGGACATGGCAATGGCCTATTGGGGCGTTGCTCTGGGCTTAGGCTCGAACTACAACATCACGGCCGATAAGACACAACTAACAGAGGCGTATTCGAGCCTTCAAAAGGCGATCACGCTTGGTTCGAAAGCGAGTGAAGCCGACCGCGACTACATCGCCGCGCTTTCCAAGCGTTATTCGGCCGACGCTGCGTCTGATCGCGAAAAGCTTGGGAAGGACTACAGAGATGCGATGACTGCCCTCGTCGCCAAGTATCCCGACGATCTCGATGCCGCAACGCTCTATGCCGAAAGCATGATGAACCTTCGCCCGTGGCAGCTGTGGTCGCTCGACGGCAAGCCGGCCGAGGGCACCCTCGAGATCCTCGCAGTCTTGGAAGGCGTAATGAAACGCAATCCGAAGCACACCGGAGCGAACCATTACTTCATCCACGCGATCGAGGCATCGCCGAATCCCGAACGCGGACTCGCCGCCGCAAACCGTTTGCTCGGATTAGCCCCGAATGCGGGTCATCTCGTCCACATGCCGTCGCACATCTATTTACGGACCGGCGACCATGATGTCGCGGTCAAGAGCAACGACCTCGCGATCGTCGCCGACCGTGCCTACATTCAGCGGAGTGGTGCGACGGGCGTTTACCCGTTGATGTACTACAACCACAACATCCATATGCTCGCCGCCTCACACGCAAGTGCGGGCAACTTCGCGGGAGCGGTCAAGGCAGCGAGAGAACTCGAAACGAACGTAAGGCCTAACGTCAAAGCAATGCCGATGCTTGAGATGTTCATGCCGTACCACCTCGTGACGTTGATGCGGTTTCAGAAGTGGGATGAAGTACTCGCATATCCTCAGCCCGACGCCGAAATGAAGGTCACGACCGCGATGTGGCGGCTTGCCCGCGGCCTGGCGTTCAATGAGATGGGAAAAACTATCGAAGCTGGAACCGAGGAGAATAATCTCCGCGGCACTATCTCTACCCTCCCGGCGGATGCCCGAATAGGAAACAGCACCGCGCACGGCGTGCTCAAGGTGGCGACCGAATTGCTCGCGGGCGAGATCGCAATGGCGAAGGGGGATAACAAAGCCGGACTCGACGCTCTTCGCCGAGCGGTGGCGGCAGAGGACCTCGTCAATTATAACGAACCGCCTGACTGGCATCTGCCGACGCGGGAGTGGCTCGGCAGAGCGTTGATGCGTGCTGGAGAATACGCCGAAGCCGAGGCAGTGTTTCGGAAGGAGATCGAGAAGAATTCGAAGAACGGACGCGCCCTTTTCGGATTAGCTGCAGCTCTCGAGAAGCAAGGTAAGAACTCCTCTGCGACCCTGGTACGGAAAGAGTTCGAGGCCGCTTGGAAGGATGCAGATACCAGGCTTTCGGTCGATGCGTTTGCAGCAGCAAAGAGGTAACTATTGCGCTAGCACGTCGAATGCTTGCAGCTTTTCTCCATCCGCGGAGTAAAGCAGACTCACGGTCTCGTCCGTCACGAACTGCGGATCAGGGTCGGACGCGAGTATATATCTAGTGTCCCTTCCTGTGTGAATGTTAACCCCGACGAGGCCTTTACGATCGAAAGGTTTCTTCATGTCTGTGTAGAAATACATATGGCTGCCGCGGAGTTCGGCAAGGCGGTTGCGGCGGAGAAGATATTCGGATAGGCGATCGGCGTAACGAGTCGGGTCGAGACGGTCGAGAACGCTTTCGCGTACCTCCGTGCCCGACGGAGTGATCCGTCTCGCGATGTTCCCGCGGATCATCTGAACGCCCGAAGCTCGGTTTGCCAAATTCGCCGTGCGGCCGAGGGAACCGAATGTATAGATGCGTCCCGAAACGTAATTGCGTGCAGAGTTGCTGGCGAGCGTTGTCAGATCGAACGAACCGAATCTCGAACGCAGTCCGGACCATCGGAACGAATTCGCCGCACTTGCCAGATTCAGTCCGCCGCGTGCGATGCCGAATGCGGAGGTTGCGAGCCCGCCGTATCTGAAGTACAGCGCGGTCGCTCGTAATGCGATGCCCGCGACGACTCGAAATGCGCCGCGGCCGGGAGCCTTGTGCCGCACACGCCAAACTTCACGTCCGTAGGCAAAGCTTGCGATCTCGTCACGCCCGCCGACCACGGCATCGCCGCGTTCATTCAGCAGAACAAACTGAGCTCGTTCGATCTTATGTTCGAGCTTGTCTTTACGCTTTCCGGTGCGAGCGTCGATCGAGATCAGATCGTCGCGGTCGGCGATCAGGATCGTATCGGCATCGGTGAAAACAAAATTCGTCAGGCCTTTATCCGCGCCTTTGAATCGCCACCTCACTTCGCCGCTCGCAACGTCGATCGCGGCGACTCCGTACGGACCCTTCGACTCGAGTTCGCCATCCTTCAGCCGTGTGAACTGCCCGCCGGTCCGAACATACAGGGTCGAGCCGATCAGAGCCATCTCCGCAGCGTTGCCGAGATCGTCGGCCTTCCATTCGACGTTGCCGGTGCGTCGGTTGACGGCCCGGATCCGACCGCGGCCCGAGAGGTATATCCGCGACTCGTCGATCACAGGATCTGCCTCCGTCAGCGCCAAGCCCGCTTCATTGATCCGAAACTTCTCGCGTTCTTTCTCCTTGCCGGTGCGAGCGTCGTAACTCGTCGCTCCGTCGTAAAACAGAAACAACCGCCCATCGACCATCAACGGCGCGCGATAGTTGTCGAGCGTAAACGCGATCTCACCTAGCCCATCTCCAAAACGCGACGGCATCATCTCAATACTGCCGTCGAGCTCCTTTTTCCAAAGCTCTTCGCCATCGGACAATCGCAGGACGTGAACGATCGGCTTTCGCTTTAGTTCGGATCCGACATCGCCTTTCGTATCCTTCACCAGCACGACCGCGAGCCGATCGGCCGACGGTTCGACGGCAAGCTGCATCACGTCGCCCTTGACCTTTTCGCTCTGCCAGACCGAGCGGCCTGTGATCACATCGACCGCCTCAAGCCGCGACTTGCTGCCGAGATCTTGCGTTACGAGGATCAGGTCAGTATCCGGTATCGGCGTGACGGCGGTCTCGTTGATCCGCCCGGTCTCACGTCTCCAAAGCCGTTCACCGGTCTGCCCGTCCACAGCGTAAAGGCTCCGCTCAGTTCCTGCGAGAACGAGCCCGAAATCGGTAGTTTGATAAAAGCGGATCTTCGAGTCGAGATCAGCCTGCCAAGTGGGCTGCGAAACCACCGTTGCGCTGAGAACGGACAATAGGCAGATGAGGTATGCCAAGAGTCTCATATCGATATGATAATCCTTTGCGCAGGCGGTTGGTAAAAATCTATTGAATTCGGTAGGCTTTGCCGCTCCAAACGACGACAACAACGCCGTTCAGGCTTTCCGCGATCGACCTCAGTCCGCTGTCGAGCTTGCGATATTCTTCGGTGCCGCGGCGGATATTTGTCGTCGCACCGCTACGGTATGAGTTGTCGTACCAGACGTTATTCCGCCGCTGGAAACCTTTGCCGCTGACCCGCCTTTCTTCGAACAGTTCGGACGTGTTGTTGGCACGGTTCGGGAAGTTCTGCGCGTTGTCGCGGCTCGGGCCGGGCGTTGCCTTGGCGACTCCACCCGCCTGCGTTCGGAGTTCCTGTACCTGCCGCTGGTTGAGAGGCAGGTCCTGAACCTGTCGAGAGCTGATCGAAACGTCGGCCTTCTCACCCTCGTTAGTTTTCTTCTTAGCTTCGGAACGCGCTTTTCGATCATCGTCCTTCAACTCTGCCGCCGTAACCTCGTTCAATTCCGCATCCTCTCGTTTCGGAGCAGCCATCGCAGGCGGTGGCGGTGCGACCGCGGGAACGGAGCTTCCTAAAGGTTTTGCTGCGTCCACTCCGTCCAGGGTAATCTTGTCCGCGTCTTCCGGGGCGGATTCTTTTCTGAGCCTGTCGGATTCCGTTCCGGCCGTCATAGACTTGCTCGC
>JAQSDP010000418.1 GCA_029945985.1 bacterium
GATGCCGACGACATCTGGTCGCCGACATTTCTAGAGGAACTTCTCGAATTTCTCTCAAAAACAGGTTTCGACATGGTATACGCAGATGCCGAGCAATTCCTTAGTGGTAAAAACAAAAAGATAGGAAATTTTCTACGATTTAACCCGCAACAAGGCGAGGTCACCCGCGAAATGGGTGTCGCCGGCAAATGCATCATTTTGCCGAGCGGGACCCTAATAAAACGGTCAACATTTATCGCCGCGGGCGGTTTTGATCCGAACGTGTCGAGAACCGAAGATTCCGATCTTTGGATGCGCCTGCTTTTTAACGGCGCACGGATCGGATACCTGCGAAAGATATTATTCAGATTTCGCATCAGCCCCGGAAGCGGTTCGGGCAATCTGATCGAGCGCATCGAACGAGATGTGATCAGATGGCGAACATTGCAGAAAAAACTCGCGTTTACGGACGAGGAGAACCGAATAGTTGAAGCCCATATAGCCAGAGATAAGGCGTCTGTCCTACGTGCGAAAGGCCGCATTTACCTAGAAGCGGGCGAATGGCAACTCGCTCGGCAAATGTTCCTGGAAGCCAAACAAAAAGCGGCAGAGCTTAAACTGCCGCTCGTTCATAGGCTCAAGTTGAGAATGGTTCTTTTTATGCTTCGGGTTTGGCCACCGGCCTTGCGGCAGATGTTTCGCCAGTTCCGGGGAGATGAGATCGACTTCATGCCTAAAGAGAAACTCCAGGTCTAGCCATGCTCCTGAGCTCTTTCTTTCACGAAATAGATCAAATCAGGGCAGGTTTGATGCTCGAGTGATTAGCTAAAGGCATGAGCATTCGGTCTTAGCTAATTCTACAACAAAGGCCACGGACCATCTGCGATCCGTGGCTCTCGAACCAGACCACTATCTACTCCTCTTCCTCAGCATCGACCGCAAGCAACGAAGCGCTCGTTACGAGGTCGTCGTCGCCGCATTTGATGAGGGTGACGCCTTGGGCGGAGCGGCCGGTTTCGCGGATCTTGTCGACGCCGAGGCGGATGAGTTTCGCCTGTTGCGTGATGATCATGATCTCGCTGTCTTCATCGACCGGGAACGCTGCGACGACCTTGCCGGTCTTGTCGGTCGTTTTCATATTGATCACGCCGATGCCGCCGCGTTTGGTCAGGCGATAGCTGCCGACCAGCGTCTGTTTACCAAATCCTTTTTCGGAAACGGACAGCATCTTCTCGGTTCCGTCCAGCGAGACGGCACAAACCGAGACGACATAGTCGCCCTTTCTAAGATTGACGCCGCGGACACCGCGAGCCGCCCGGCCCATCGGGCGAACATCGGTTTCGTTAAACTTCACCGCCATTCCGTCGTGCGTCGCGACAAAGATCTGCTGCTTGCCGTCTGTGCGGATCACTTCGAGAAGCTCATCGCCTTCGTCGATGTTGATGGCGTTGATGCCGTTCGCACGGATGTTCTGAAAATCGGAGAGGGAAGACTTTTTGATGACGCCGTGTTTAGTAACAAACGTGAGATAGGTTTCCTCCGCGAAGTCTCGAACAGGCATTGTCGCGACAAGCTTCCGCTCGGACGATAGCTGGACCATATTGACTACGGCCTTTCCGCGAGCCGCCGGAGCTGCTTCGGGGATCTCGTGGACCTTCATCTTGAAGACCTGCCCATCGTCAGTGAAGATCATCAAGAATGCATGAGTCGAAGCTACAAATAAATGTTCGACGAAATCTTCATTCTTCGCGGTCGCACCGAGCCGGCCCTTCCCGCCGCGGCCCTGTCGTGAGTATGTCGACACGGGTGTGCGCTTGATGTAGCCGGCCTTGGTGACCGTGATCGCGACGTCTTCGTCTTTGATCAGATCTTCGATCGAAAGTTCGACGCCCGCATCGACGATCTCGGTACGACGTGCATCGCCGAAATTCTTACGGATCTCCTGCAGCTCGCCGACGATCACTTCGCGAAGAACGTTCTCGTTTGAAAGGATATTCTCGAGTTCTGCGATCAGCTTGATGATCTGCTCGTATTCATCGAGTATCTTCAGACGTTCGAGAGCCGACAGCCTTCGAAGCTGAAGGTCGAGGATCGCCTGAGCTTGAATGTCCGAGAATCCGATGTCGGCAATGACCTTTCGCAGGTATTTAAGGAACGCGTCCTCGGGCTTTCCGCCGGTTATGCCGCGCCACTTTTGGACCTCGTCGATGCCGACGAAATTCGATGTGAGCCAGCTCTTTGCTTCATCAACCGACCGCGAGTTTCGGATCAGCGGAATGATGTAATCGAGAGCGTCGATGGCTTTGTTCAGGCCTTCTAAGATGTGCGCTCGAGCCTTTGCTTTTCGGAGTTCAAACTCGGTGCGTCGACGCACCACCTCGCGGCGATGCTCGATGAAGTGTTCGAGTATCTCCTTGAGATTCAGCACGCGAGGCTGGCCGCGGACGATCGCGATGTTTATGATGCCGAACGACGACTGCATCGCGGTCAGCTTGTAAAGCTTGTTTAGCACCACCTGTGCAACAGCGTCACGCTTTAGCTCGACGACAAGCCGCATTCCCTCGCGGTTAGATTCGTCACGGACCTCCGATACGCCGTCGATCCGCTTCTCGTTGACGAGCTCGGCGATGTGGGTATGAAGTTTCGCCTTGTTGACCTGATACGGTATCTCGGTGATGACGATGGCGGTGCGAGTCTTATCTCCACGGCCGATCTCATCCACGACCGCCCTTGCCCGCATCTGGATGATGCCGCGGCCAGTTCGGTAAGCTCTATGAATTTCCTCGCGGCCGTAGATAAAACCGCCGGTTGGAAAGTCGGGGCCGGGGATGATCTTGATAAGGTCATCTATCGAAATCTCGGGATCTTTGATGATCGCGGTCGTGGCGTCAATGAGTTCGGTCAGGTTGTGCGGCGGAATCTTGGTAGCCATGCCGACCGCGATGCCTTCAGACCCGTTTGCGAGAAGCAGGGGGATCCTGGTCGGGAGAACGCTCGGCTCGGAGAGTGAATCGTCGTAGTTAGGTACGAAATCGACAGTCTCCTTTTCAATGTCGGCAAGAACTTCATTGGTCAGCTTCTGAAGGCGGACCTCTGTGTACCGCATTGCGGCCGGATTGTCACCGTCGACCGAGCCGAAGTTTCCCTGCCCATCGACGAGCATATAGCGCATCGAAAAGTCCTGGGCCATGCGGACGATGGAGTCGTAGATCGCGGAGTCGCCGTGCGGGTGATATTTACCCATCACGTCGCCCACCGCACGTGCCGATTTTTTATAGGGCTTGCCCGCGGTGTTTCCTGCCTCGTACATTCCGTACAGGATGCGTCGATGCACTGGTTTCAGGCCGTCGCGCACATCCGGCAATGCCCGGCCAATAATGACGGACATTGCATAGTCGAGATACGACCGGCGCATCTCGTCTTCGATATTTATCTGATTGCGATCTAATGAAGAATCCATTGTAATTTCAGTGCTTTAGGGGTATTCTGACCATGGTTCGGGCTGATTTGCCCGATCAACTGCAGTAAAAAAAATGCTGGAATATTTCTAGCGTTGATGTTATCGTTAATTTTACAGGCCCTGAGCCTGTTTCGCAACTCACCTGACAGGCCAGCATCCGAGCCGAAATCCCAGGAAAAAAGCTAACTTATTATTTCTTTTCAGCGCTTCTACCCGCAGAATGTCTACTACTGTCGCAAATCAAGATAACCGTCGCATTCAGCGATACGCCCTATCGCTGCCATCTCGGGTCGAAGTCCAGGTCGATCATAAATTTTCCTGGAATGAGGTCACGAGACTTGAAGACGTATCGGCTTTTGGGGCTGCGTTCAATCTTAAACGGCCGGTAAAGAGAGGCCGCTTGATAGTTATTAGTGTCCCAATGCCTAGGCAGTTGCGGTGCTATGACTATCTTGAGCCGCAGTACCGTATCTGGGGATTGGTGAGACGCTGCATGCCGTTAGGCGATAATCCGGCGGCGCAAAGTTATGCCGTCGGCGTGGCGTTCGTAGGAAAGAATCCGCCTCCATCCTATCTAGAGAATCCATCGAAGCTTTACGATCTATCGGAACGCGAGGACGGAGGGCTTTGGCAGCTTATTGATGCCGATCCCAATCCTAACGAAACGGACCTTCCCGCGTATTTGAGGCGTCACACAAGATTCGCTATACCGGAATCTCTGCTTATCGAGATGCTGGACGAAAACGGAGAGGTGGTCGCGAGCGAGGTCAGCGTTACAGAGAATCTAAGTGTAGGCGGAGCCGCTGTGTTCACGTCGTTTGATGTTACCAATGGCGCGTTTCTGCGAGTAAAAAGCCAGCGCCACGATCTGAGTATTATATCGATCGTTCGTGGGCGCCACCTTGGGCCCGACGGCATCGTCCGACTTCATCTTGAGTTTATCGATCACCTTTATCCCCTTGAAGGAATCGGCAGTTAATAACGGGCAGTATGATGAGCAATACGGTTTTGGAGGAACGAATGTCAGCGATCCCAGAAGTGCTTAGAAGCAAAGCAGACGTGACAGCTTTAGAAATGCAGGCCGTGGTCAAGGGCAAGGACACGCCAGACTCGACCTGGAAAGAGGTCGTTGAGGTCGGCAGCGTCTCGGCCACCGGTGCAGGGTTCATGATCCCGCGAGAACTTAAGGTCGGAACGATCGTCGCAGTTATGCTTCCGCTAGCCGCACATCTTCGCTGTTATGATCACGATAAAGACCTCTATCGGGTGCTTGGCCTAGTTCAGCATTGCCAGCCGTTTACTGGAGAAGGTGGAAGCGGATTCCATGTGGGGGTAGCCTTTGTCGGCAAACATGCGCCGGAAAGCTACAAGGAAAACCCCCATCAAAACTACAAGATCTGCGGAATGAACGAGAATGGCCTTTGGAAGATAGCAGAAGCCAGGGCACCGTTCAAAGTTCGCCGGCATCTTAGGTTCTGGACGAACGTCGATCTATATCTTGCTCTAGTTGATGCTCAAAGAGATTCGCTTGCGGGCGAGAAGACCATTACAGAAAACATAAGTAAGAGCGGTGCAGCTGTCTTCTCGACAATGGACGTCGGCGTCGGCCAGCGGGTGAAGTTCATCTGCGAGAGGTATGATTTTTCGGGCCTTGCAGTAGTTTGCAATCATCAGATCTCGAGCGACGGACGGCAGCGGCTTCATCTTCAGTTCGTCGAGAGCTCATTTCCGGTCGAGAAACTCGACCAGTCGAGTCTCAAGACCATGAAGAAATAGTTCTAATCAATAAATTCTAAGAAAAGCCGCTGTTATCCGCAGCGGCTTTTTATTGATTTGGAGATGGCGTGGGCTGAGCGATTGTTCCGGGAAACCGCTCGCGGATGATCCGAAGTTTTCGCCGCTGTTCCGGAGTAAGCCGACGGATCTGCTCTTCGGTCAACCGTACCGGGGGCGGCGGTCGGACTCCAGGAGTCTGAGGTGTTCTAGGTGCCACATGAACGGTCCCATCCGGCATATAGACTTTGCCGTCCTTGATCCTGATCTTCCCCACTTGGATCTCATCGCCCTTCATGATGACCTCGTCATCCGGGCTGACAAGGTTTTCGAAATCAGCCTCAAGGTCATTGATCGTTGCCTTTTTCGGCTGTTCCACTTTCTTGACGACCGGTGCGGATTCCGGCCTTGCCGCGGCCGCGGATGCGTTGGCTGCGGACCCCTCAACCGCAGCGGATTCGGGTACGGATTCATTCGCGGGTGAACCGGGTGCTTCCGCTACCGCCGCACTTTGGGTTTCCACCACTGGGATGGGAATCGGGTCTCTGGAGGAATCAGCTTGCGACATCTCCTGATACGCGACTACGCCCGCGATACCTGCTCCAACCAACACGAGCAATCCCGCCGCGAGTGCGAGTACTCCCCGCTTTTTAGCACTGCCGGAGCCGAGCAGGCCTTGAGAGATATTCCCTGTGTTCTTTTGCACGATCGGGCGAACAGCGGTGACCTGCGAGAGTCCTTCATCGACGAGATTAGTCTGGCCGTCGGGCGGACGATGTTGGCCTCCCATAGTCGCTCCGGGCATCAATTGGGTCGGCTGGGAATGAATATCGACGCTGTTTGAGCGGGCAACGGAAACAGTGTTTAGGGCAAGCCCCGCGTAATCTTCCTGCGAAAGAAGCATTTGACGCATCTCGGCCGCACTTGCAGGACGCTGGGCCGCATCGAGATCAAGAGCCTTGTGGATGATCGCCGCCACGCCGGCCGGAATCTCAGGACGGATCTGATTCGCGGGAACGAGTGGATCGGGCTTCTGCGTGAGCACGCTCATTGCCCGCGTCAACGCGTCTTCAGGTGCGACGTTCGTTAGTAAATGGTAGAGAGTAGCCGCCAGCGAATAAAGATCGCTCCGCGGATCAGTTCCAGTTCCCTGGATCTGTTCGAGTGATGCGTAGTTGCGCGAATAGCCGAAGATGCTCTTCGAGTTAGTTTGATTGCCGGCCCCGGTCACATTGCCCTTGGCCAGGCCGAAATCGAGTAGTATTACCTGGCCTTTTGGAGTCACTTTCAAATTCTGGGGCTTGATGTCGCGGTGAATTATCGAATTCTCCTGATTATGGAGAAAATCGAGTGCCTCAAGGAGTTGATCAGCCCATTCGAGGACCTGGTCGGCGTCGAATGGTTCTCCCCGTTCTTCTAAGATGCAGCAGAGGTCTTCGCCCGGAATGTACTCCATGACGAGGAACTGACCATTCGACTCGAGAAAATGATCGGTCACCCTCGGAAGTGCGTGGTGCTTGAGGCTGTTCAAAAGGCGGGCTTCGCGCTCGATCGCTTTTCGATAGTTATCGTCCATGCAAAGCGTTTCTTTGATGGCGACGACACTGCCGAAACGCTCGTCGGTAGCGATATACACCGCTCCCATTCCGCCCTGCCCTATCTGGCGGTCGATCCTATATCTATCTTGTAAAAGCCGGCCTTTCTCGATCATCCCTCTAATCTCTACGCGAAAGCCGAGCGAATAGTTTACTACACGTCTCGATCAAACTTTCACGCTTTCGGTCTAAGAATTGTTTACATTGCTTTCAAACCAGTCCTCGGTCATATCGCACCAGATCATCAGGCCCTTCCACTTTCCGTACTCTGCGTAATGCTTCGTGATCTTCTTGTCCGGGCAGGTTTTATTTTTGTTGTATTTGGCATAGAAGCGGGCCCGGAGCCAGGAATCCAGCGCCATGCCGTCGTTACGGCCTAGGAGCTTCAGGAGATTGTCGGCGGCGTAATCACCGAATCCCTTGATCTTTTTTATCTCGGCCTTAAGTTCGGACGTAGGTAGATCGGATTGGAGGAAGGCCTCGGGGTCGAGTTCTCCGCTCGACACCTTTTGCGCAAGCTCAACGAAAAAGGGCGAACGGTAACCGGCTTTGATCTCTTCTCGGTAAAAACTCTCGTCGACCGACGCCATGGAGTGAGCCGTCGGGAATGCGTTTGATCCTGGTCCAGCGGGTTCACCTAACTTAGTGACGAGGTTCTGGACCATGTTCCTCGTTAGCCCCCAAGAACAGTTTGTGGTAGACAGCGTCTTCACCAGATCTTCGTAAACTGTTGCAGATCGAAGCAGGCGTCCGGCTCCGCGGGCCTTTACCCATTGCGTGCCGGGCTTCGAATTCGCGACCTCATAGAACTCGGACATCTCATCGTCTAGCCGGAGAATATGCCGGATGTCCCGCTCCGCTTTCTCCCTGCCGACTGTGGAGCGATGGAGTCGCACGAGCAATGAGTTAGCCCCCGTCGAGATCGTCGCCTTTGAAACCGCCTTTCCGTTCTCAGAGCGAAGGACATACGCAAGTCTACTTACTTCCGCATCCCATGAAAACGGTGCCAAATCGTACCACCCGTGGCCGCAGACGGCTGTTTCCAGGTTGAAATTCGCAGGCGTGTTGGTCGAGAACTCAAGAGGCATTTGCGAATCTTAACGCCTAAAAAAACGCAGCACAAATTGAGTTATCCCGACTATTTGAACGGTCGCTGCGTCTAATCCACGTCCGGTGGAAGCTGCACCAGCCAAATTAAACTGAAGCCTTGCGAACATTGGTAATTTTGTTATAGTAGGTGCGTTTAAGTCAGCGTTGCGCCGCCGCTTTCCACACGGTCGAAACGGCCATAGTTTTTTTTCAACAACTTGCTCAAAAGATAAGCTGGGAGGTCAGGTATGTTCTCGCTTCGGAGAGGTCCTGTAAATTTTCTCTGGTTGGCGACGGTTCTCTTCACCGTCGCGCCATTATTGATCACCGCACAAGTCGATCCGGATCCAAATTCTCCGACTCCGGTCCTGATCAGCATTGAAGGGGCTCCGCGGCTACTGACATATCAGGCCCTGAAGTCCAGGAAGCATTCGCTCGCGCGGCCGTCGCTAGACTTTATCCGCCCGAGCGGACTGGCCGTGATGTTCGTCGCAAATCTTGATCTGATGGAAGGCGAGGATGCCGGTGCATTTCGAATCTACGCCCGAGACGAAAAGGGCCGAACTTATCGATTTCCGGTGGTGGATCTCGCACCCACTCCCGACCAGCCTGGTGTCTATGCGATCACGTTCAGGGTTAAGGACGAGATAGGATATTGGCCGGAGCCGATTGCCCGTGGCGATCTGGTAGTTCGGCTTTCATGGCGAGGACTTTCCAGCAATGAGTTACTTCTCGGATATGGATCGAAAGGTGGGAGGCTTTCGACCGAGAAGAATCTCAAATCTTCATCCTTGAACGATTTTCACGCCTCCGAGTCGCCAAGTCCCGACCGGGCAACCTCAGCCCTCGCCGGTATCGGATACCGTCGATCGGGCGATCGGCGACGCTTTCTTGAACAGGCTACGTTCGGCCCGACGCTGGAACTGGACGCCCGCGTTAGACGGCTGGGACTCCGTGTTTGGCTTGGCGAGCAGTTTAACAAGCCTTACCCTTCCGCCGCGTATCCGTATCCGAACATTTCGCTTAAGAGCACGAACACGGACGACATCGCGCTCGGCTGCGGTCCAGCTCCGGTTCCGACAACACTTGAGTACCGCATCTGTATTCGCGATCACTACAGCATGTATCCAGTCCAAAAGTGGTTTTTCTCGGAGGCCCTCTACGGGGATGCCCAACTTCGACACCGGGTAGCCTGGGCCCTTTCTCAGATCTGGGTGATCTCCGGGATCGACACCCAGCAGTCGAGCTGGATGCTCGCTTATCACAAGGCGCTCTCTCAGAACGCATTTGGCAACTACCGCGACCTAATGAAGGCGATGACGCTGAACCCCGGGATGGGAAATTATCTCGACATGGCACGAAGCACGCGGAACAACCCGAACGAGAACTATCCGCGGGAAGTGCTTCAGCTGTTTACAGTTGGACGGTTCGAACTCAACCAGGACGGAACGCTCAAATTTGACGCAATCAATAACCCGATCCCGAGCTACGATCAGGAAACGGTAAACAACTTCACAAAAGCCTTCACGGGATGGACACTATGCAATACCGGATGCCCGAGCTCAGCGACCGGCATACAGAACTATAAGGATCCGATGATCCTGACGAATCAGGGCAGCAATCACGATCTTACAGCGAAGACCCTATTCACTTATCCGGGGGCTCCGTTCGCGAACATTCCGGCGTGCACGGGGTGTACGGGAACTGCTCGCGATACTTATGCGCGGAACTCCTTGGAACAGACCTTGGATAACATCTTCCATCATCCGAACGTCGGGCCGTTCGTCAGCAAGATCCTGATTCAGCATCTTGTTACAAGCGATCCGACACCGGCCTATGTTTCGCGCGTCGCAGGCAAGTTCAACGACAACGGGTACAGTGTCCGAGGCGATCTGCAAGCCGTCGTCAGGGCCATCCTGCTGGATCCTGAGGCTCGTGGGGATGTGAAGACCGATCCGAACTTTGGCAAGCTGCGTGAGCCGGTCCAGCTTCTGACGAATCTAGCCAGGCAAGTCGGTATAAAGGGAGCCAATGCCAGCGGTTTGAGCGACGGTGTCGTCGTCGGCCAGACGACTAATCTTGGGCAGAACGCATTTAACTCGCCGAGCGTGTTCAACTACTATCCGCCGGACAATGTGATCCCGGGAACCGCCCTCCTCGGTCCTGAGTTCAAGCTGCTAACGACCGGAACCTCGATCGGAAGGGCGAACTTCGTTAATACGATGGTGTTCAGCCAAATCGGCATCAGCGAGAATTCTCCGCTTGGGACTTCGCTGGACTTTGCCGAGCTTCAGGGTATCGCGGCGTCCGATACAACATCGAGCTTGCTGGTCGATGCGCTCAACACCCGGATGCTGCACGGTACGATGTCGGCGAGTGTGCGAAGTTCGATATTGACCGCCGTTAACGCTATCCCAAGCTCAAATCCGCTGCAGCGTGCGAAACAAGCCGTGTATCTGGTCGCGACATCGTCGCAGTATCAAGTTCAGAGGTGACAAACATGAACGAATCGAGAAGAGATTTTTTGAAGAAATCGGGATGTGCTCTGGGGATGGCGGCGATCGCGACGCAGATGCATCACCTAGGTGCGATGAGCGCACTCGCACAAAGATCGATCAGCCGTCAGGGAAGCCTCCTGTCGGGTGCAGATGAGGGATACAAGGCTCTAGTCCTAGTCTTTTTTGCTGGCGGTAACGATGGCAACAACATGGTCATTCCCATCCACAACGACGCATCCGTAAGCAACTACGCGGCTTATTCCGCAGCCCGGAACACTCAGGGACTCGCCATCCCCCAAGCGTCACTTCTTCCGATCTCAGTCCCGGCGATAGGGGGGCTCAGCTATGGGCTGCATCCGTCGCTTGGTCCAGTGTCGGGCCAGCCGAACAATGGGATCTACGGCCTATGGGCGCTGGGGAAATTGGCGGTAGTGTCCAACGTCGGGACCCTCGTTCGCCCGCTGACGAAGGCGCAATACCAAAACGCCTCTTATCAAAAGCCCTCACAGCTCTTTTCCCATTCCGATCAGATCGCCCAGTCACAGACGGCGGTTGCCAACACAGAGTCTTTTACCGGATGGGGCGGAAGGCTTTCCGACCGCATGACCCCGCTGCAGCCGCCCGCTCCCAACGATCCGCTCATTCCGATGATCACATCGATCGCCGGTTCGCAGCTTTTCACTTCGGGCCAGACGACGCTGCCGATGGCAATCGCGGATTCGGGAACTTCGCTTGCGAATGTACTCAATCCCGCGGGGTTCACAAATACAGGCGGGGCGGCTCGGAAGGTCTCGTTCGACCAGCTTAGAGGATACGACTGGGATTCTAATTACATAAGGGCAGCTAGTGATGTGACGAACTTGGCTCTGCAGGCTAATAATGCTCTCCAGAGCACATCAGAGGTAACGGTGAGCTTCCCGAATACCAGCATCGGGCGCCAGCTGAAGCAAGCGGCGCGAATTATCAAAGAGCGGGCGGACCTTCGAGTACAAAGGCAAATATTTTTCTGCCAGGTCGGAGGGTTTGATACCCACTCTAACCAGCTGAATACTCAGTCAAATCTTCTCACTCAATTCAGCCAGGGAGTTCGCGCGTTCTATGACGAGATGGGTGTTCAGGGGGTTTCGGACAACGTGACACTTTTCACGATGTCTGACTTCGCCCGAACATTGAATCCGGCCGGATCGGGAGCGACCGTCGGCACCGATCACGCCTGGGGTAATCATATGTTCGTAATCGGCGGTTCGGTGCAAGGCGGAAACTTCTATGGAATGCCGACGGCCAACGGAACCCCGTTCCCGACGCTCACGATAGGGGCGGCGGGACCGGATGACACGGACAGCAATTCGACGGCTCGCGGGCGCTGGATACCGACGACCTCTGTCGAACAATACGCCTCGATTCTAGCGAAATGGTATGGTCTCCCACAGGACGCACCCACGCTCGCTTCAGTCTTTCCGAACATCGGAAATTTCGACACCGCTTCGGGTGCTTTGAATTTCCTGCTCTAGGCACTGTTTAGAGTGGGGATCGACGACGGCCGGGCGTTTATCGTCCGGCCTTTCTAATGCCAGATGCGTGGTTCTTGCGCTTTCCCCCGAAGCGAATCTAAACTGATGTGTTACCCCGAGGTCCACGCGTGAATTTACCGAATTACCTGACCCTAGCCCGGATCCTTGTAGTACCCCTGCTTGTCGTCGCGTTGCTTACGCCAGTCGCGGACAAGTGGTTTGGGATCAGCGGTTACGTTCTCGCGATAATTCTATTCCTGATAGCTTCATTGACTGACATCCTCGATGGCCATCTTGCCCGCAGCCGCAACCAAGTATCTACGCTCGGCAAGTTTCTCGACCCCATCGCAGACAAGTTGCTCGTCTCGGCCGCTCTCATCGTACTTGTGGAAAAGCAGCTTGCACCATCTTGGGCAGTCGTGATCATCCTGGGGAGGGAGTTTATCGTCACAGGCCTGCGGTCGGTCGCCGCTTCAGAGGGCATCGTCATACAGGCCCAGACGAGTGGCAAGATCAAAATGTGGGCACAGTGCGTTGCGATCGTCGCACTGCTCGTGGCTGCTGCCGCTGGCAACCCGCCCGTATCCAATTTTGGCGAGGAACTTCCGGCACTCCGATTTTGGGAGGTTGCCGAAGTTCGTCAGGCATTCTCGAACCTGACTTCCCTGTCACTGACGCTAAACGACTGGAAAGTTTTCGGCTATTTAGTCGGTCGCGGTGCTCTTTGGATGTCGGTGGCCATGGCGGTTTGGTCGATGTACGATTATCTAAAATTCTTCTTTCGTGCGAAGGGCGAGAACACAAAAGCCGCCGCTGCCGCCGTTCAGCCCGAAAAATCTTGACTTATCCACACGCCCGTAGTATTCAAACAGTATAGTTTTCGCCCGCTGCCTAGTCTCTCCCGACCGCTTTCCCCAAAACATTTACGAGGCGCTCAGAGCGCTTGTTTGTTCAAGTCATCGGCATTTTCGGTGTTAAGGGGTTTTTATGAAGATCTGTTCGGTTTGCGAGAGGTGTTTTGAAGAAGGCGTGGGCTTCTGTTCTGATCCTGCTCACGGAGAGCTGGCAGATGGACCATATTCGGTCGACATAGTTCCGGGCTACAGAATCGAGCGAGTCCTTGCTTCCTCGCCAAGGGCGGTTACCTATCAAGCTCAACAGACCGAATACGGACAGAATTGCGCGATCTCGATCGCGGAACCAGACGCCGCAGAGTTTCTCGCCGATGCCAGGATAGCGGCTGGCCTATTTCAATCATGTGTTGCCGGTGTGGTCGAATCCGGGGAACTTTCGAACGGATCAGCCTACGCGGTGTTCCAAGAATCCGGGAACAGGTCGCTTCGTGATGTTTTCCAGGGAGGAACTCTATCGCTCCTCGATGAGATCCGGATCGCGCGTCAGGCCGCGGAAGCGGTCTCTGCCATTCATACAGCGGGCCTGCTCCACGGTGCTCTACGGCCGGAAAACGTTTCTATCACGGGGCTCGGCTCCGAAGAGTTGGCGGTGAGGATTCACAACATCGATCTTGGTTCTGCCTTTGCGAACGGAATACTGTCCAACCGGTTCTCGATGGATTCGTCGCTCAATTCGCTGCTGTATTTTGCTCCCGAACGATTTCGCGGCGAAGCTCCGACAGTGCAGTCAGATGTTTACAGCTTGGGCGTCCTGCTCTACGAACTGCTGTCCGGCCATCCGCCTTTCGAAGCGCAGTCCGCTGCCGCTCTCGCAGAAATGCATCTCAACCAGAAGCCGCCGGAGATCAAGATCGAGAACTTTGATCTGCGAATGCTATTGACGCACACGATGAACGAGTCGCTGCAAAAGCAGTCGTCATTTCGGCAATCGACTGCGGACCTTTTTGCTCGGCAGATGCGGCACATCGAACAGCTTGCGACTCACGTTTCAACTCCGCCGCCGGCCGTTGCGGTCGCCATGGCTGCGTCGGCTGCACAACTTTTGCCGCGGAAGCTGGAGCCGGCAACTGTCGCACGCGCTTCGGAGAGTTTGCGACCTTTTGCGTCCGTGCCCGACCTGACGCATTTGGAGGCCGCGCCGATTGCGTCTGCTCCCGTGGTTGAACCAACGGACACGCCGGCGATGCATCCCGTTCAGATGGAGACCCCGATGCCGTTCATCCCGACGCAGGAGCGTTCGAGACTGAAAGGAATGAAGAATCGGGCGCGATCATATGTGTCAGAATCGAAAGCCGTTGTAACTCCGACGCCGACGCCGATCGACTGGCAGCAGCCTGAGGATGACGTTCCATCGGTCGATGCGGTTCGCGAAGAACTCGCTAGTTGTGGTGTGATAGCGCCTTTCGAGGCAGTCGAACAGTCCACGCACGCTGGCACGCCAGTTGAGCGGTACGAGGTCAAGTGGGGCGAACCGATGGCTGTGGAAGCTTCGCGTCTCGCTGCTGAGTTCGCTCCAATTTCTGGTCGGAGCGCAATCGCCGAAGAACCTGCCGTCCTTGAGTATCGAACACATGGTCCCGATCTCGGAAAGCTGCCGATCTACGGCGTCGCCCTACTTGCGTTTGTCGTCGTTGGATTTGGAGTGTTCAGGCTCGGATCCGCGTTAGCGGATGATACTGGTGGATACATCGGGGAGAGCCGTCCATCGAAACTAGAGATGCCGGCTCCACCCGTTCGAACTGCGGCCATCGAGCCGCAGATCGCAGTTGTGAGCATCCCGGAGCAACAGATCAGCGTTCCAGCTCCAGATGAAACCTTTCATGAGCAATCAAGCATCTTGAGGGAGAGAACCGTCCCGACTTCTACCTCGAAGCCATCAAAACGTTCCGGTTCAGTTGAACCCAAGACTGGCACGGAAGCTACACGACAAAGTCCGCGAGGTGAGGCTCCGATCGTCCCTTCAACTCTCGTCATCACCCGCGGGCCGGGAAAGCCAAAGGCGATTGTTGTCACCGAAAGTCCGGCAAGAGAATCGCGTCCAACCAAGGTTGGTTCCGGAGCAACCAGGCCGCGGATCGTCAGTCTGCCGAACTAACTACGGCTTGCGTGAAGGGGTCGCCCGCTTAACCGGCGGAAAGATTATGTCTTTTCGATCGATGGTGGGCGTCGGCTTCGGCGGCTCGGCACCCTCGGGAACGATCCAGACTTCAAAGGCAGGCTGCTCGCGAAATCCGCCCTCATACGCTGCCACGCGAGCCGCTGGAAGCCCGGATCTGAACATCTGATCCCGCATTCTTCTCAAGGCCGTACTCGCAAACATTCGCTCGCTATTTCGGCCGGCATAGCCGATCACGATGATCTTGTCGTTGCCGTACTGGGCGGCCTTAACCGCGGCGGTGAGCTTTTCATTCTCCTCATCCAATGTGACCTGGCCAAATTCGTCGAGTTTTGATGCGGGCGGGATCACACTCAACCGATATGGCGGCGGTTGAATGGAGCACTCTGCTGCGTAACCACCCAGCCACAACTCAGCAACGATCTCGCGATATGCTCCGGACCCGGCCGAATCGACGTCCACACGCGGAGTGCCCTGGCCGTCCCTGATCGAGCCGCCGGAAACATTCCAAAGAATGCTCGGTGTCACGTTCTTATCGCCGCCCAAGATCCGGGCATTGAAACTTACCGGCTGGCCCTCCCGAATGGCCCTAGGAGTTGGTGTCTGGATGGCGACCTGCGGGCAGGGCGACGCCTCTTTTTCATTAAACGAAACCGGAGCAGCCTGTTGCGGCGGCGGAGGAGGCGGCGGCGGATCTACCTGGGCACGGACGCTCATTGTGAGCGCAAGCACGTTAACCGTGATCAACAGGTTTCGACAAAGATTCATCTGAGGTAATCCTCCAGGGCAGGTGCTTATATTCTAGCGCGAATGTCAAATCCTTGGTCACGGCCCGATGGTTTGTGAGCCTGATCCAACCTGTTAGAATTGTAGTTTTCGACAGTAGTCCGAGTTTTGCTCTATGCAGCCTGTCCGCAAGAAAGAACAAGCGATCGAAGTGCGTGGGGCTCGCGTTCATAACTTGAAGAACGTCTCCGTCTCGCTGCCGCACAACAAGCTAACGGTGATCACGGGGGTTTCGGGTTCGGGCAAATCTTCGCTGGCCTTCGATACGATCTACGCCGAAGGGCAGCGGCGATATGTGGAATCACTTTCTGCGTACGCTCGACAGTTTCTCGAGCGGATGGACAAGCCCGACGTCGATGAGATCCTTGGCATCGCTCCTGCGATCGCGATCCGGCAGAAGAATTCGACGAAAAATCCTCGCTCGACCGTGGCAACTCAGACGGAGATATACGATTATCTACGACTTCTGTACGCTCGCGCGGGACAAACCTTCTGCCACGTATGCGGCCGCGAGGTGAAGAAGGACTCACCCGAATCCGCGGCGGACGAGGTCCTGGTGACGCTGGAAGAGGGGACGAGATTTTATTTGCTTTTTCCTATCCTTGAAGAGGCTTCTCTTGCGGTCGCGAAAACCGCAAAGAAAACCAAAGTTAAGGTTTCGGCTACCGATCTTTCCGTCACTGCATATCTTATCTCCCTTTTGCAGGAGGGGTTCTCGCGTCTGTTTCGCGATGGCAAGATCATTGAGCTGGCACGACCGGAAGATTATCCATTCGCCGATTTCGAGAATACTTATATCCTGATCGACCGGTTGAAATCTGCCGGCGAGATCCGCCAACGTCTCGTCGATTCGCTCGAGATCTGCTTTCGTGAAGGTCACGCAGCGGTTATTCAGCCGGCTGAAACCGGTCTTGAGTCACTGAAGTTCTCTGACAGATATATCTGCAAATACGACGGCACGGCGTACGAAGAACCGGAGCCGCAGTTGTTCAGCTTCAACTCGCCCTTTGGTGCGTGTCCAACCTGCCAAGGATTTGGTAACACAATAGGCGTTGATTACAACCTCGTCATCCCGAATCCGCTGATATCTATAAAGGACGGAGCGGTCGAACCGTTCACGCGGCCGCAGCACGCATGGGCTCAGAAGGAGCTGTTGAAATATGCCGCGTCGGCAAACATCGACATCAAACTTCCCTACGCCGATCTGCCAGACTTTCAGCAGAACTGCATCATCTACGGCGACGAAGGCTGGCGCGGTGTTAAGGGATTTTTTCATTGGCTGGAGACAAAGAAATATAAGCTGCACGTCCGCGTGTTTCTCGCGAAGTATCGCGGATACACGAAATGTCCCGACTGCGGCGGATCACGGCTGCGGCAGGAGGCTCGCGATGTGAAGATCGGCGGGCAATCCCTTCCCGAGATCCTTGACCTCTCGATCAGCGATGCCTTCGCTTTCTTCGATTCGCTTGAACTTTCACAAGAGCGCACCAAGATCGCCGAAAAGCTAATGCTCGAGATTCGGCGGCGGTTGAAGTTTCTGGTGGATGTCGGACTCGATTATCTAACCCTGAGCCGGCTCGCCGCGACGCTTTCGGGCGGGGAAGCCCAGCGGATTCAGCTCGCGACGAATCTCGGTTCGCTACTGGTCGGGACGCTTTATGTTCTAGACGAGCCGAGCATCGGGCTTCATCCGCGAGATAACGCTCGCCTCGTGAAGATCCTTGAAAACCTCCGAGATATCGGGAATACGCTGCTCGTAGTCGAACACGACGAGGACACAATGCGCTCGGCAGACCACGTTATCGACATCGGGCCGTTTGCCGGTGAGCTCGGAGGTGAAGTTGTTTTTGAGGGATCGTTCGAGGCTCTGCTGAACGACAAGACATCGCTGACCGCAAAGTACCTTCGCGGCGATGCCGAGATCAAAGTTCCGCAGAAGCGCCGGAAGCCCGGAAAGGAGAAGATCAAGATCGTTGGTGCTCGGGAACACAATCTGCAGAACATTTCCGTGGAGATCCCGCTTGAGATGCTCGTGTGTATTACCGGGGTTTCCGGATCCGGGAAATCGACCCTGATCCACGACGTTCTGTATGCGGGCTTAAAGAAACAACGCGGCGAATGGAACTCGCACGTCGGGTTGTCCAAAGAGATAACGGGCGGTGAGAATATCGACGACATTGTGCTCGTCGATCAGTCGCCCATCGGCCGCACGCCACGATCGAATCCGGTCACATATATCAAGGCCTACGACGCGATCCGTGAAGTATTTGCCGCAACTCAGGGATCGAAAACGAAGGGCTATGCGTCTTCGCATTTCTCGTTCAACGTACCGGGCGGACGGTGCGAGACTTGCCAAGGCAGCGGTACGGTGGTGGTAGAGATGCAGTTTCTCGCGGATGTTGAGTTGACGTGCGAAGACTGCCGAGGCACGCGATTTCGAGAGGAAGTTCTGGCGATTAAGTACAAGGGTAAGAATATTGCGGAAACTCTGGATCTGACCGTTCGCGAGGCCATACTATTCTTCAAGGACGTCAAGAAGATCGTCAACAAACTGAAGGTTTTGGATGCGGTGGGTCTCGGCTACTTGCGGCTCGGACAGTCGGCAACCACTTTGAGCGGAGGCGAGGCTCAACGCGTGAAGCTTGCGTCACATCTCGCTCAGACGACCAACTCGAAGACGCTTTTTATTTTCGATGAGCCGACGACAGGCCTGCATTTCGAGGACATCAACAAGCTCCTCGGAGCCTTTCGAGCGCTGATCGATAACGGAGCAAGCCTCCTCGTCATCGAACACAATCTCGACGTGATCAAGACTGCCGACTGGCTGATCGACCTTGGACCCGACGGCGGAGTCGGCGGAGGAAATGTTGTCGCAGTGGGTACACCTGAGCAGATCGCCGGCCGTACTGAATCGCACACCGGAAATTATTTGAATAAAGTCCTCGGTCTGTAAGAGGTTAAGCCTTAACCGATCGACTGTACCGAGAAACGCTCGGCCCAACCGCTCCCCAGGCAGACCGTGCAAGCGATCTCTTCGACTGGCGACGTTCTGCCCGAACCTTCGCACGCAGCACAGGCCTTCGGCGGCATCACAACGAGAACAACCCCTTGTCCGTGACAAACGCCGCACGGGTTTCCCGTTTGATAATCCATCGCGGATCCGCTGCACCATCTGCAGTCCTCTTTTGCATAATTTCCGGGTTCCATTTTGCGAGCCTCCTTCTTCCAGTTCTTCCGGTGTGGAACTGCGCGGGATTTAGGGGAAAGCTAGCTCCGCGCTCTAAATCGCTGATGCCCGTGAGGATGGTTCAGACCTGTAAGATGCGACGCTATTATTCTCCAAAAGCAGCGTCGAAAGCAATCTTTTTATGACGGTTACAAAAAGTTGGATCTCGCGGAGCGTATCTTGCTAAATCGGACATCCACCTACCTGCTGCCACTCGTAGAAATCCGACGTGCTTGCTTCGACGGCAAATACTACAGTCTTGATCGAGGGAAACTGTTTGAGCGTCTCTTCGATGGTCGAGTAAAAGCCGCCGCAGCTTGCAGTTGTGTTGCCGAGCTTCTCGAAAACGATCTTCTTAAAGTTCACGTAAGCGACGCCGCCCTTAACATTTAGGCTCAGGACTATATCTGTCGTGTCTTCGAGCAGAAAGCAACGCGAACTCGTTCTTCGCCTCTTCGTCGGTCACGCCTTTCAAAACTTCGTCCAACGCGGCTCGGGCTACCGCTCTTGTCTGTGGAATAGGTTCTCGTCGGGGGGAATACTTTATCGCAATCCTGATGATTCAGGTTCAGCTTCCCGTTGTGGAAGAACACCTTTATAGTCATCGGCGGCGAACTCTGTGCATAAGGCGACACGGCAAGGCCAATGTCATCATCAGAAGTGCGATGGCCTTAGTCATCGCCAAATTTCTTCCTCCAGATCGGCGCGATCTGCTCCATCACCTTGCAGTCGCAATAGCCACCATTATTGTTGAGCCAACTCGTGAATTTCGGGAAATCCAGTTTGCGATCCATCATGAACTTCATCGAAAGCTGCAGGCTGTGATTGCACTCGCGGTCGTATAATTCGTCCTCGAGGTAATCGAGCAGTTCGCCGACGGTTTCCTGTCCGGCGGGAAGCAGATCAAGAAAGCCCTGCAGCTCCTCCCCGTTCATTTGTTCGAGATTCTCGATCTCTCGTTTCCGAAGTATGGCCATAAAAATGAGGCTCCTCTCTATCCG
>JAQSDP010000419.1 GCA_029945985.1 bacterium
GGTCGAGAAAACGCCTGGCGACAATGTCATCGGCGGAACGATCAACGGCAGGCGCGGTTTTGTCATGAAAGCCGAAAAGGTTGGGAGTGACACGCTGCTGGCGCAAATCGTACGGATGGTTGGTGAGGCCCAGCGTTCGCGAGCTCCGATCCAACGTCTCGTCGATATCGTATCGGCCTACTTTGTCCCAGCGGTTATTCTCGTAGCGATCGTGGCGTTTGCCGTTTGGATGATCTTCGGCAGTTTCGCCTACGCAATGGTCGCGGCGGTTTCAGTTTTGATCATTGCCTGTCCATGCGCCCTCGGTCTCGCGACACCGATGTCAATTATGGTCGGCACCGGACACGGTGCACGACACGGAGTCTTGGTAAAAAAGGCGGAGGCTCTCGAGATTCTGGAAAAGGTCAATACGATTGTCGTGGATAAAACAGGGACACTGACCGAAGGTAAGCCGCGACTCCAAAGCGTGATTACGAATTTCGACTTCCGAGTTACGGAAGACGAATTGTTAAAACTTGCGGCAAGTCTTGAAAAGTCGAGCGAGCATCCGCTAGCAGAAGCGATTATCAGAGGCGCGGAAGAGAAAAGGATCGACTTGGCAAAGGTCGATGATTTTGAATCAATCACAGGCAAAGGGATCACCGGAACAATCAACGGGAAAAAGATCCTACTCGGTAATTCGAAGCTGATGACGGAAAACAACATTAATTTCCCGTCGGACGGAAAGGCCGACGAGCTTCGAGCAGAAGGGCAGACAGTTATGTTCGTCGCCGTTGACGGCAAACCCGCCGGACTCGTCGGCGTGGCTGACACGATCAAGGAGTCGGCTAAAGCGGCGATCGATGAACTGCATAGACAGAAGATCGAAGTCGTAATGATGACGGGAGACAACGCAGTCACGGCGGATGCGGTTGCGAAAAAGCTCGGTATCGATAAAGTGTTCGCCGATGTGCTGCCCGAGCAAAAGGCGGAAAAGATCAAAGAATTACAGGCCCGGGGCAAGATCGTCGCCATGGCTGGTGACGGCGTGAACGATGCACCGGCGCTTGCCCAGGCGGAGGTTGGAATCGCGATGGGAACTGGAACCGACGTAGCGATGGAATCCGCTGATATCACACTTTTGAAAGGCGATCTTCGCGGAATCCTGCGGGCAAAAAAACTAAGCGAAGCGACAATGAAGAACATACGTCAAAACCTATTCTTCGCATTCTTCTACAACCTGGTCGGCGTACCGATCGCGGCCGGTGTTCTGTATCCGGTTTTCGGTGTGCTTCTCAGCCCAATGATCGCAAGCGCGGCGATGACGTTTAGCTCGGTATCAGTTATTGTCAATGCGTTGCGTTTGAGGAATTTGAAACTGTAGGCGGGATGAAAAATGAAGAATACATTCCTGCTCTCAGCTACGACTGGCTAACACCTTTCTACGACACAGTTGTACGTTTGACTACGCGGGACGAGAGTTTTAAAAGGGCGTTGGTGGTTCAGGCTCAACTCGCGGGAGTCCATCGCCTTCTTGATCTTGCTTGCGGCACAGCGACGCTCACGATCCTCTTGAAGCAAGATGAGCCGCGAGCCGAAGTAGTCGGGATTGATGGCGACGAAAACATTTTGGCCATAGCGAAAACGAAAGCCCGCTCCGCTGGCGTTGAGATCCAGTTTGACGAAGGCATGTCATTTGATCTGCCGTATGAGAACGAATCCTTTGACAGGGTAATTTCGAGCTTATTTTTTCACCATCTGTCACGAGAAAATAAAGTTAGGACTTTGTGCGAAGTATCCCGAGTCCTTAAGCCGAACGGCGAATTTCACATTGCCGATTGGGGCTTGCCAGCAAATGCCGTAATGAAGATTACGTCACGTTTCATTCAGCTTCTCGACGGTTTTGAAACGACTGCCGATAGCTTTGGCGGGATGTTGCCGGCCTTGCTGGATACGGCAGGTTTCGCAGGTGTTAAGGAAACGAATTCGTTCAATACGTTGTTCGGCACAATTCGGTTGCACAAAGCATTAAGAAAATAACAGGAGAATCGGATGAGAAAAACTATAACTGCACTTCTACTTTTCGCGATGCTGGCCATACCCGCCCTAGCGCACGATTTGTTTTTAAAGCTCGACAGCTACTTCGTTAAGGTAAATGAAAAAGTTTCGATCAGTGTTTTGAACGGCACGTTTCAGGAAAGTGAAGGGGCCTTGGCTTTTGCTCGTTTGACGGATATGAGCGTCGTTTCGCCTTCCGGAACGGTTTCGCACCCACTTGAAAAGGACCTGACGAAGAACGAAACGACCGCGTTTTTGAATCTTGTGCCGAAGGAGGCCGGAAACTACATCGCCGGTATATCGACGATGTGGCGCGAAAGCGGGCTTCCGGCGGCTGAATTTAACACGTATTTGCCGGCCGAAGGCATTCCCGATATTTTGGAGAACCGAACACGCGACGGCGAGCTCGATAAAGACGCAAAGTATCGCTATTCGAAATATGTCAAAACGATCTTTCAGGCGGGTAATAAAACAACCGATAACTACAAGACCACCCTTGGATATGCCGTCGAGATGGTGCCCCAGCAAAATCCCTACAAATTAAAAAAGGGAGCCTCGCTTGATATTTTATGTGTTAAAGATGGTAAGCCACTTGCCGGTCAAATGGTTACAACCGGATATGAGGCTGGCGGCAAGATGTTGGGCGAAACGAGTGTGCGTACCAACAAGGACGGAATTCTCACAGTAAAACTAACCGGGGCCGGGAAATGGTACGCAAAGTTTATCAATATGGTAAAGATTGACGACCCAAAGCTGAATTACGAATCAAAATGGGCGACCCTGACTTTTGAAATCAAGTAGAGAGGAAAATTGGAATGAAAAAACAAACGATCTTTGTATTAACTTTATTGCTGTCGCTGGTCGCCTCGGTTTTTGCGCACGATCTGTTTCTCAAAACGGACAGCTATTTCCTGGAGCCTAACTCGAAGTTTACGGTCCAGATAATGAACGGAACATTTCAGGCAAGCGAGGGAGCGGTTTCCTTCGCTCGGCTGAATGACTTGAGTGTAGTTACGGCGGGAAAGACCACTCACCCGTTAGAAACAGATTTTACAAAGAACGAAACTACGGCGTTCATGAACCTCACGACTGGTGCGGCGGGAACTTACGTCATCGGGCTTTCAACTAAGACACGCGAGATCGCGCTAAAAGCGGAAGAATTCAATGCTTACCTAAAGGAAGACGGCCTGCCCGATACGCTCGAGGAACGGCGTAAGACCGGAGAACTTGAAAAAGACGCCATGGAGCGTTACGCCAAGCACGTCAAAGCTATACTTCAAGTTGGCAAAAAGCAGACGGACGATTACAAAACGGTTCTCGGTTATCCAGTCGAACTCGTCCCCCAGCAGAATCCGTACAAGTTGAAAAAGGGCGGCACGATCGAGATTTTGTGTTTGAAGGACGGTAAACCGCTGGCCGGTCAAGTAGTGCTCGCCGGGCGCGAGGAAAAAGGTAAACTTCTGATCGCCCCTGAGCTTCGAAGCGACCAAAATGGACTTGTAAAGGTCCGACTCGATGGCACGGGCAAGTGGTATGTCAAATTCATCAATATGACCAAACTCGACGATCCGAGTTTGAACTACGAATCTAAATGGACAACGCTCACGTTTGAGATTAAATGAGCCCTTCGTTATCAAAAACACACGCAAGAATTCTCCTCGTCGATGACGATGATTCACTGCGTCGTGTGCTTGAATTCCAGCTGATCGAGGCTGGATTCGAAGTTGTAAGTGAGAGTGACGGCGGGGAAGCACTGGATCGATTCTCAAGTGAAGAATTCGACTGTGTGATCACTGATTGGCGGATGCCAAAGATGAGCGGCTCACAACTCGTTCGCCAGGCGACGGCCATTAACAGCGTAGTACCGATAATTGTTATCACGGCCTTCGGCGATGTCGAAATCGCCGTTGAAGCGATGCGCGGTGGAGCTTTTGATTTTATAACCAAACCTTTTAATCGTCCGGAACTTCTGCTCACGATTGAAAAGGCCCTAAAGTATGGAAGCGCCCTCGCGGAAAATCGACGTCTTAGACGCCAAGTCCATGAAGATTTTCACATCGAGAATGTGATTGGAAGATCTGACAAGATGCTCGCCGTTTACGACCTTGTTGAGCGTGTTTCAAAAACCAACGTAACCGTATTGATCGAGGGTGAGTCGGGTACAGGGAAGGAGCTAATTGCCAAGGGGATTCATTTTTCCGGATCGCGACGAGAACGTCCATTTGTCGCGATCAATTGTGCCGCAATTCCTGAAACGCTGATCGAGGCTGAACTTTTTGGGTACAAGAAGGGTGCGTTTACGGGTGCGGTCGGTGAGTCCAAGGGGAAATTTGAAGAGGCGAACGGCGGCACCTTATTTCTCGACGAAATCAGTGCGATGCCGCTCGGGTCCCAAACAAGGCTCTTGCGGGTTCTCCAAGAGCAGGAGGTAACACGCCTGGGCGAAAATAGCCCACGAAAGATCGACGTTCGGATAATCGCGGCGACCAACGAGAATCTCCCGGAGTTGATAAAAGAAAATACATTTCGAGAAGACCTTTTCTATCGACTTTCGGTAGTGCCTATACTAATTCCCCCGCTTCGGGAACGCCGCGAAGACATACCAATTCTAACCGAATTCTTCGTCACCAGAACGGCGGCGAAACACGGTATTAAGCCTCCCAGGATAGAGCGTGAGGTATTTAAGATCTTTTTCGATTATCCGTGGATGGGCAACGTGCGCGAATTGGAGAATCTGATCGAGCGGATGGTGGTCCTTTCCGACGGCGATGCTCTGACACTCGATGACGTGCCAACAGCGGTAAGAGACCCGTCGCCTCTCAACGGGCGGCTCTGGTTTTCTCTACCGTCAGACCCAATAAATCTCGACGATATGGAATGTGAGATTATTCGTATCTCGCTCAAGCGGCATGACGGCAACCAATCCCAGACCTCAAGGTATCTGGGCATCACTCGAAGCGCCCTTATTTACCGGATGCAAAAGTACGGATTGGAATAGATCGAATCCCAGAATTCGATCTCCGCACAATGGACACTGAATCGTTCAACATTGTCTCTTCCAGAAACAGGATATACGTTTGGATCGTTATCGCTGTTACGATCATTCTTGTTACCATCCTTCATTTCCTAACGCCAGTCGATCTTATCGTTTGGCACGAGATCTTTCAGCGACTCTATTATCTGCCAATAATTGCAGCCGCCCTGCTCTTCGGCTTGAGGGGCGGTCTCGCAGCCTCTCTATTTACAACCATTGTCTATTCACCCCATGTTTTTCTCCATTGGCAACAAGGGCATTTTGATTATTCGATAAATCAATATGCAGAGATCGTGATATTCAATCTGGTGGGCGGAATAATGGGTGCGCTCGGGGACAGACTTCGTAAGGCACGCGAGCGGGCGGAGAAAAATGCGCAACAGAAGCGCCAGGCTTATGAGGAATTACAGGCAACGTTTCAGCAGCTGCTGCAAGCTGAAAAGTTGGCGTCACTCGGGGAGCTTTCTGCGGGCATCGTGCACGAAGTCCGCAACCCTCTCGCCTCGATCAAAGGTGCGATCGAAATATTAGAAGACGAGTTAGGTCCCGATAGCCCCCGCACGGAGTTTGCCGATCTCGCCCGAAAAGAGATCGACAGATTGGACCGGCTGGTGGGAGAATTTCTGCGGTTTGCCAGACCCGCCGAACCTTCTAAAGCATTCAGCGACCCGAATGATGTTGTCCAGTCAGTTACCGCGTTAATTGAGAATCAAGCCGTCTCTCAGTCCGTCACGGTTGTAAAGAATCTCCAAAAAGACATTCCAAGCGTCCTGGTTGATCCGGAACAGATAAAGCAGGTTATTTTAAACTTGGCGATAAATGGAATGCAGGCGATGGACAACGCAAATGGGACTGTCAAAACATTAACTTTTCGAACGATGGAGCGAGACGGTAAGTGCGTGATCGAAGTTGGGGATTCAGGGCCTGGCATTGACAAAGAATACTTCTCGAAAATTTTTGATCCGTTTTTCTCCACGAAAGAAGATGGGGTAGGTCTTGGGCTTTCGATAGCTCATAAGATCGCCACGCAGCACGGGGGAACACTGACCGCCGAAAACAAACCTGACGGAGCTCTTTTTTCGTTGATTCTCGCGAAACACCCTACGGTACTGAATCTTCGTAAGCAGCCAGATGGCTTGCTAGACAGAATGGCGGGTGTCGACTCGCAAGAAATTCATACCTAGACGAGTCAATAAGCGGAAAAAGTAATGAACAAACAAAAGCATTGGGAAACGGTTTATCAGACAAAGGCTCGCAACGAGGTCAGTTGGTTCCGCGAACATCTCGATACGTCGCTACGGATGATCCAGAACACCGGCGTCGGTAAAGATACGGCGATCATCGATGTCGGCGGCGGTAATTCCAATCTTGTTGACGATCTTCTCGAACGCGGGTTCGTTGATGTTTCTGTCTTAGATATTTCCGAGAGTGCGATCGCCGACAGCAGAGATCGTCTTGGGGAAAAGGCCGACGAAGCGTACTGGATCACCGCAGATATTACGGCCATCGATCTTCCTCAATCCAAATATGACCTTTGGCACGATCGGGCAGTATTTCACTTTCTGACGGACGAAGAAGACAGGCGCAAATACGTAGAACTGGTAATGCGGTCACTCAAACCCGGTGGACACATTATCGTTGCGTCGTTCGGTCTCGAAGGCCCGGAGAGATGCAGCGGGCTCGATGTTGTCCGTTACAGTCCTGAAACAATGCACCACGAATTCGGCAACACCTTCAAACTGGTGGAAAGCGTCGGCGAAACCCACAACACACCCTTTGGAACGACGCAGGATTTTGTTTATTGCTACTGCCGTAAGGCAAACCTCTGAGTGAATCGCGAAAAAGAACTCGTGCTACGAATATCCGCGGCTGTTCACCAATTGTTAGAAATTCGGAATAAACGTGACGTTATTATGATAAGATCTTATGAAGTCTAAGATGAAAAGATTGTTGTCATCACTTTTTGTTCTTTTCGCCGTTGCCGGAAGTGTTCTGGCGGGCATGCCGATGCATTCAAGTTTGATGGACAACAAGATGATGAAGTGCTGCAAGAAGGCTAAAGGGACTGAACAATCTCCTTCGGCAAGTGCTGCACGCTTGTGCTGCGCCGTCAATTGTTCCGATCCAGTACCGACTTCTGCGGTTACATCGTTTAATTTTGCGCCGGCTATCGTAAAGGTAACTGAAGCGATCGAAAAGCAGGTTGCGGAATTACTCGGACGCCGTAGCCATTTTGCAGTCCATCTGGTCTCCAAAGAAATCCCTCGACTTATTCAGGCTTCCCACCCTAAGTACCTCCAACATCACTCATTTCTGATTTAACTTTAAGAGCCGTATTGCGCCTTTTGAGGCCGTATTGCGCCTTCACTTTATGATGTCTGGGGTTCGCTGTAGCTTATGACAGAGGGCTACACATGGTGAATCCTGCCATCTCATATTCAGAATTTAGGAGAAAGAACAATGAGAAAACAACTTTTTGTATCTGGAGCCATCATTTCACTTCTTGCTTTGATTGCCATTGCAGGAGCGGCATGCGGTTCGGGCTCTCAACCGACGACGGAGAACCCTGTCATCGGAAAGGTAATAAAGACGGGTCCGGCCGGCAATGGTCTGACCGTGACGCTGTCAAGCGACACGGGCACGCTGAAATCCGGCGAGCAGGAAATCTATCTTGCGTTTACCGATGCGTCGGGTAAGCCGGTCGATGTCGGTTCGGTGTCGTTCAACAACCGGATGCCGGCGATGGGATCTATGGCCGAGATGAACAATGCGGCTACGTTAACAACGACCGGAACGCCAGGTGTTTACCGGGGAAAGATAGATGTCGAGATGGCAGGCGAGTGGCAGTCCCAGATCGCCTACGAAGGTCCAGCAGGAAAGGGCAAAGCCACGCTTTCGGTGACAGCAAGATAACAGCCAATGATCCACTCGATAATCGAATGGTCGCTTAGAAATCGCGGCATCGTCATCGTGATCTATATCGCGGTGGCGGCTGCTGGCTATTGGGCGCTCACTCGAACGCCGATCGATGCGATTCCCGACCTCTCGGACAATCAGGTTATTGTTTTTACCGATTGGGCGGGACGCTCGCCGCAGGAAGTTGAAGACCAGGTCACGTATCCGCTGGTAACGAATCTACAGGGGCTCCCCGGTGTCCGCGTCGTGCGGGCGAATTCGGCATTCAGCTTCTCGATGATAAATATTATTTTCGAGGACAATGTCGATCTCTACTGGGCTCGAACGCGGGTACTGGAGCGCCTTAATCTGATTACAAAGCAATTGCCAGAAGGTGTTACGCCGACTCTCGGCCCGGACGCAACCGGTGTTGGACAGGTCTTTTGGTACACGGTCGAATCCGATTCGATGAACCTGCGCGATCTGCGCACGGTTCAGGACTGGTTTATTCGTTATCAGCTCAATTCGGTCCCAGGCGTAGCCGAAGTGGCTTCGGTCGGAGGTTACGTACAGCAATATCAGATCGATATCGACCCAAATAAATTGCGCGGCGTCAATATTCCGATCTCGACCGTGGTTGAAGCGATTCAACGCTCAAACAACAATGTCGGCGGCAATGTAGTCGAGCAAGGGGGTCAATGGGCTGTCGTTCGCGGCATCGGTTTGATCGGCGCGATGGAAGATGTCGAGAACATAATGATCGGCTCGTCAAATGGCACACCGATCTATGTCAAGAACGTTGCGGCAGTGAAAATAGGCAGCGCCTTTCGAACCGGAGCGCTCGACAAGAACGGTACGGAAGCAATCGGGGGTGTTGTCATCGCGAGATATGGCGTCAACACGCTTGAGGTTATCGAGGCCGTAAAACAAAAGATCGAAGCTCTGCAGCCGGGATTACCTGCAGGCGTTCGTATCGTTCCATTCTACGACCGGACGCAGTTGATAAATCGAGCAACGGACACGCTCAAGTGGACGCTGATCGAAGAATTAATTCTCGTCACCTTGGCTCACATTATATTTCTTGCGCATTTCCGCTCGATCCTGATCGTGACAATTCCGCTTCCGCTTGCGGTGCTGATGTCGTTTCTTTTCATGTATTTCATGGGCATCAGTTCGAATCTGATGTCGCTGTCGGGGATCGCAATTGCGATCGGCGTGCTGGTCGATGCCGGAATTGTGGTGACGGAAAATGCATTCCGATTCATAGAGCAGAAACATATCGACACCAAGGATCGCCGGGCGGTTTGGGAAGCAGTGTTCGCGTCGACAAAGCTTGTCGGGCGGCCCGTTTTCTTTTCGATGGCGATCATCATTCTCGCTTTCATCCCGGTGTTCGCATTGATCGGGCAGGAAGGAAAGCTGTTTCACCCGCTCGCGTTTACCAAGACATTTGCAATGGCAGGCGCGACGATACTGGCCGTGACGCTTGTGCCGGTGCTTTGCACGTATCTGATCGGCGGCAAGGTGCATTCGGAGCAATCAAATCCGGTGATGCGTTTTCTGCGGAGAGTTTATGAACCTACATTAAAATTCGCCCTCAAATATCCGGCAAGGGCGATCGTTGTGGCACTCGTTTTCTTTCTCATCGCGATGTTTCTCGCCAGCCGCATCGGCAGCGAGTTCATGCCACCGCTGAACGAAGGCGACGTGATGTATATGCCGATCACCGATCCGGCGATCTCGATAGACGAAGCTAACAAAATAATGAGCAGGCAAAACGAAATGCTCATGACGTTTCCCGAGGTCGAATGGGCGGTCGGCAAGGCCGGCCGGGCCGAAACATCGACTGATCCGGCGCCGACGAACATGAATGAGACGATCATTCATCTTAAACCGAAGGATCAGTGGCGTGCCGGCTTGACCCGCGAAGATCTGATCTCGGAAATGGACGAAAAGTTGCGGTTTCCGGGTGTAACAAACATTTGGACGCAGCCGATCATTAACCGCATAGAAATGCTCGCCACCGGAATCCGGACGCAGGTCGGCATAAAGATATTTGGCAACGACCTGAATGAGCTCGAAAAGGTGTCGCGACGAGTCGCCGACGTGGTCAGGAAAGTAGAGGGTGCGGCGGATGTTTACCCCGAACAGATCGGCGGCTCGCACTACATAGACATTGAGATCGACCGTCCGGCGGCGGCCCGATACGGTATCGATGTCGGCGTTATCCAGGACGCTATCGAAAAAGGAATCGGCGAAACAAATCTTTCCGTAACTATCGAAGGCCGTCGGCGTTTTCCCGTGCGTGTGCGTTACGGCGAACAATATCGCAGCACTCCCGATGCGCTCGGCCAAATTCCGATCTCGATGGCAGGCGGCGGTACGGTGCCCCTGAAACAGGTTGCGGACATCAAAACTGTCGAGGGGCCGGCGATGATCCAAAGCGAGAACGGACTTCTCCGCAGCACCGGACCTTATCAACTACCGAATCCTTAACCACGGGGTCGATCGCGGATGCACAAAGATATGTGATCTTGAGATGAAGGGAATCAGGGCCGTCCGTTATGACTTGGCGGCTTATGAGCTTTGCATCAGGCGGCAGTTCGATCTCGCTCACTGCACCGGCTATTTGATTCCAAAGATTGGATTGTAACTCGCCAATTGTCGGCCCTTTGGTTTCCGGTCGGTTGCGCAAAGCGGCCAAAACCGTCGCCGTCGGAATTTCGGTCAACTGAAGATTGATCGATTCCGGTTTGCGGTCAAGACGAGACGCGATGAACTTAACATACTGTGTCTTTTCGCTCGCCGAGTAAGGCTCGTCGTCAAAAACCCGAAGGTCGATATTCAGCAATTCGTCCTTATCAACGATCGTCAGCTGATCTATGGAACTTCGCACCTTGCCGTCCGACCGCTTCTGAAAGTTCTCTTGCCATACAGTGCGGATCTCTTTTTTGACAGCATTGTCGCGCCGTTCCTGGGCGATCTCCCGCTGAAGCTGCATAAACGACTGTGTCAGCGGGATGAGAATGGCAATAAGCGGAACCAGGATCATTACGAAACGAACACTCAGGCTTCGTATTTCGCGTGCCCGATCAAGCCTCGGAAAGCGTCCAATAATCCTGAGGATAAAAGCACTTTCCGGGTCTGAGTGTTCCCACTCTTCGGCCCGTTCCTTGACTCGTGTGGTGCTTAATTTGACGATCAGAAAAACCACCATCGCCATGAATGTAATAGCGACGAGATTCGTCAGAAATAATAGTCCGCCTCCGCCCGCAATCCGCCAGCCAGCGGTCGCGTCGGATGTAGCAATCAGACCGAAACCGTAGCCTGCGACACATAGCGGCGGCATCAGGGCAACCGCAATGGCAACACCGGGGATGGATGTTGCAACGCCCTTTACGTCGCGGCAAACAGCGATCGAACCGACGGCTCCTGATAACAGGGCAATGAAAAGATCAAGGGTGTTCGGCTGAGTACGGGCGGCAATTTCATTGGTCATTTCTCTGAAGGGTAGGATAGCTACGAGAAAAACCGCGAAGGCTACCGCGAGTAGACAGCTCAAGATGATCTTTGTGACAGAGCGTAGGCCTAGGATCATATCACCCGACGCCAGAGCCAGCCCAGCCGCAAGTATTGGCCCCATCAATGGTGAGATGAGCATTGCTCCAATGATCACCGCCGGAGAATTCATTACGAGCCCTAAGGTCGCTATGCCTGCGGAGAACACGATCTGGAGCCAATAAACAAGATCGTAAAGCGTTGCTCCGCGCGATAGGTCAATATACAAAGATTCCTTCCGATCGGGTTCAACTCCCAGAGCCTTAGAAACCCGCGCGCGAAGGCGAAACAGTTTCTTTAGCAAGCTATAGTTCGTTCCCGGCACAAGGGTTGCTCCGATTGGTGTACGTATAGTGGCCTATTATGTCACAAAAGCTGAGTCGCTGTTTCGAATGAGACGGTCGCAAGCGATATAGTGGTTCCAACCAACACTGTCCGCCGGACTACAGCACTAGGCTGCTGATCTCAATCGCAAATGGCACATATTTCACACAAACTATCGAGTTCTTTCCAGGGTGCCCTTGCTGGCGGCGGCGACCCTGCGACATCGCCGCTATACGTCTTCGGGCCGTTTTTGCGATTGATCGTTGTGGCTGGGGTTGCTCAGATCACGTTCGGAGCAACTGTCTGGCTTGCGGTTCTGACGGTTTTTGTGGTTTCCATAATGTATCGCCAAGTGATGATCTGGATCACGGACGGCAGCGGCGGTAGCGGCTTGAGCGATGAAGAGTTCGGCGGCTGGGCGGTCAAAATAAACGCCGCGATCACCTTTATCGAATACTCGCTGACGTTTCTCGTCAGTATGGCTGCGTTGGTAACCTTCATTGCAGACCGCTTTCCTTCACTAAATGACACGATCTTCGGTTTTCAGTATCGAGTATTCCTTGCCATTGCCCTGAGTCTAGTGACCGGCTGGCTTGTGAATCGTGGTCCGAAGATGGCGGCTCGGGCATTTGGGCCGGCAACCGCCGCGGTTCTCCTTCTTCTTTGGGTAATGATATTTGCGAGCATTTGGAGATTCGGCATCAATCTTCCCGCCATAGATTTTCGTGCCTTTAACTCGGAATATTTGCATTTCACACTCGGTGGTTATGCTCGAATTTTGGCACTGATGACGGGCATCGAAATTTTTGCCAATTTGGTTGCAGCTTATGACGGCACGCGTGCAGAGAAAAGCCGAAAGGCATTCGGAAGTTTGATCATCATCATGGGGACGACGTCGCTCACAATGCTGATCGTCGGCCCCGCGATCTTTACGCTTTCCGATCTCAGTAACGACCACGTTTCAGTTTTCACTCAGACGATGGATCAGCTTCTCCCCGCTTGGGCCGCTTACCTCGGAACTCTAACTGGCATTGCTGTTCTTTTGTCTGCATGTGCGGCGAGTGCTCAAGGTTTGCAGAACCTATCCCTCGGGTTGCGATATCGTCACTACATTCCCGCAAGATACGGATTGCAGAACCGTTTTGATGTAGCTGATAGGCCCGTTTGGCTGCAGGTGGCGATAGTGGTTGCTTGTTTTCTTTTATTTGGCACTCACGAAGAAACGTATCTCGCTCTTTATGCGGCGGGAGTGTTCATACTGCTGAGCATGACAGGCTGGGCAGCTAGTAAACGCCTGTTTCGCGATTTGAGGTTACGCTATTCACTTGCCGGCACGGCAGCTCTGGGAGGAACGATCTTAGCTGCCTTCCTCACCTCCGCCGCAACCTTCATTATTTTCCGCGAACGATTTTTCGAAGGGGCATGGACCTATTTCCTTTTCGTGCCGGCCCTCTACTTTGTTTTCACCTTCTACCGAAATCGACTGGGTGCTCCGACATCTGTCGAGAATCGTCTCGGCCTGCTTCTTACCGAACAAAAATATCTGCCAGATTTTGTCGGGAGTAATGGATCGGAAACTCGGCTAGAGAAGATTCTTGTTCCGCTCAATGGATCGATGCTCGCGGAACAGTCTTTGCCACTTGCTCGATATTTAGCGGACGCGTTTAATGCGGACTTGACGTTGTTGCGTGTTATCGAGGACGAAACCCGACCCCGTAGCGTGGACGGTACTGACGGGGACGGGTATTTGAAACGAACCAGAGACATGATCGCGGACGATTCGCTTCTTGTCCAATCCGTTACTGCTCATGGCGAACCCGCGACGGAGATAGGTCGTCTGGCGAATGAGAACCAAGCCGATCTGATCGTGATCAGCACTAAAGGTGGTTTCGAATTGGAACGCGTTTTCTCTGCAAGTGTTTCGCAGAGACTGGTTCAGCTGACGACAATTCCGATCTTATTGCTGCGTCCGACGGATGACATTGCGAGCCGGTTCACAAGATTTACGAAAATGATAGTGGCTCTTGACGGTTCGGCAGAGGCGGAATGTGTCTTACCTATTGTGAAACTCTTCGCCGACCAGTTCGATAATGAAGTTTTGCTCGTTTCAGTACCCGAGGGTGCGGAATCCGAGGACTATGCCGGGACCATGCAGCGCTACCTTGACGGGATTGCCGAAGCACTCGATTCGGAAAAGACAACAACCCGCGTTCTGTTGGGCGGTTCTGGCCCATCGCGAACGATCTTGTCCTTTTGCCAAAGTGAAGGAGCCGATCTGATCGTGATGGCAACCCACGGACGGGGCGGAGCTGACCGTATCGAACACCTTCCATTGGGAAGCGTTCCTACCCGCGTGATCGAGAAAACTCCGTGTCCGGTTTTACTTGTTCCAGTTCGACAGGATGATCTCTCGGGCAAAGACTAAAGCGAAGCCCGTAGGCGATCAACGAATATAGACCAATGAGTGATCCTAAACCAGAATTCCTTCCGCTGGATTTTCAAGTTGTCGGAAAAAGCGAGCAGAAGTCGCGGGCGGACGAGTTTTTTGAGCTGCTAAACCGTCGTCGAACGGTCCGTGATTACTCGGACCGCGAAGTACCAATTGGGCTGATCGAGCGAGCCGTCGCGACCGCCGGGACAGCTCCGTCGGGTGCAAACATGCAGCCGTGGCGGTTTGTCGTTGTCAAAGATCCGGAGATAAAACATAAGATCCGCGCAGCCGCCGAAAAGGAAGAATACGAAAGCTATCACGGCCGAATGAGCGAAAAATGGCTACGGCGGCTCGCCGTGCTTGGAACAGACGAGAACAAGCCGTTCCTCGAGATCGCTCCTTATCTCATAGTTGTGTTCCGCATCACGTCGATTGTGGAAGACGGTGAGACCGAACCGACGTATTACTCACAGGAATCCGTCGGCATCGCCGTTGGGTTGCTGCTCGCCGCTCTGCACAATGTGGGATTAGCGACACTCACTCATACTCCAAGCCCGATGAAATTCCTACAGGAAATTCTTGGTCGGCCAAAGAATGAAGTTCCGTTCGTTATTATTCCGGTGGGCTACCCCTCCGAAGACGCGATGTTGCCCGACATTAGACGTAAGAACCTCGATGACATTATGGAAGTAGTCTAAGTGACTCAGACAAATGTAGGCGGTATCCCACGCAAGCCGTCCACGCACTGACCTGAGAAAAATGAGAACGTAATTGAACGGCTCGCATCCAACTGAAACAATGAGTTCAGCACCAAAATTAAGTCGTGGCAAGCTTTTAGCATCTGCGGGAAGAGGTTTGGGTCTTATGGCTCTTTTATCGCCTACCGTTGCCTCGTTGCTTCAAAACGTCGAGGATGCCGGAAACTCGATCGACCACCTATCTCCGCTGGAAGCTGCAACGAATGAAGGGTATTGGAGCTTGATAGCCAATGCCTTCAGTATTTCGAGGACCAATCTCAATCTAAACAGTGGCTGGACGAGCCCGAGTCCGAGAATGGTTGCTGAGGCGTTCAATCGATACAAACATCAAGAAGACGCGACCGCATACACTATGTGGCAAATGCTCGAGCCGCAGGCCGAGACAATTCGGGCGGGGCTTGCCGAATTATTCGGTTGTGATCAGGACGAGATCGCGATCACCCGTAATGCGTCCGAGTCGCTTCAGATACTTCTGTTTGGGATCGATCTGAGATCGGGCGATGAGGTTTTGACAACGACCCAGGACTACCCGCGTATGTTGACGGCCCTTCGTCAGCGGGAAGCACGCGGTGGTCCGAAGCTGAAGCTGGTCAAGATCCCACTGGTACCGGAGAACTCCGACGAGATTGTCGAAGCTTTGGAGCACGCGATCACTGCGAGAACAAAGCTGATCCTTATTTCGCACATGATCAACACGACGGGCCAGATCATGCCCGTTCGCAAGATCTGCGATATGGCCCGTGCACGGGGGATCGAAGCATTTGTTGACGGTGCCCATTCGTTTGCACATCTCGATTTCAAACGCGACGATCTACAGTGTGACTATTTCGGCAGCTCACTTCATAAATGGCTTTACGCTCCTAAGGGAGCGGGAATGCTGTTCATCCGCAAAGACAAGGTAGGAAGTGTTTGGCCGCTGATGGCGTCCGTGGACAAAGGCAGAGATGACATCCGCAAATTCGAAGAGATCGGTACGCATTCGTCGGCCACCAGACTTTCGATCGGCGAAGCCCTGTTGTTCCATGAGGCGATAGGGGCGAAGCGTAAAGAGGAACGTCTGCGTTATCTCTCGCGATATTGGATGAATCGGCTAGCTCCATTGAGTGGGCTCAGCTTTAACACGTCGTTCGATCCTGAACAGTCGTGTGCGATAGCAAACTTTAGAATCGAGGGTGGCGATCCGAAAAACGTCACCGATTACCTAATGGCTAAACATAAGATAATTGCGACGCCTATAATTCATGAGGAGTTTTCTGGCATACGCATCACGCCCAATATTTTTACAAAACTCACTGAACTAGATCGATTCTGCGAAGCGATGGAGAATCTAGTCAAAACGGGATTGGTAAAAACGCGGTGAGAAAAGAGACAGGAAGAAACATCTGGGAAACTTTCGTCCAGGCTCTTCTTGTTGCTTCAAAGTTCCTGTGATGGCGTCGAACATTTCGATGGTACCGATCCAACTCGGTTCGGATCTCTTCGAACTGGTCAGTGCCAAAATACTTACAGAGTTTTGGAACGACCGAGTCGAGTTTTCCTCGCACATCCTCGATCGTAGAATCGTACTTTTCGGGTTGGGTGATCAGCGTAAGCAGGGGCTTATAACGGATCCATCCGATCGCGGCTTTAATAAATCTTAGTCGAACGGAGGGCGACCCCGCATCGACAGGGCCTAGTTCGATCGGCAGTACACCATTCAAAATATTTTTATATCCAAGAAATGCGTCGTGGAACGTGTAGCAGGGTACCCGTACCACTTTATGGTCGGTTAGTGTCGTACTCATAAACGCATCCTCGCCTCGTGCCCCGGGCGGGTTATAAAATACAGGTAGCGTCTTCAATCGCCTCAGGTTAAAGCAGAGATTCGCGCCGGAGATAAACTTCATTCCCATCACCTCTTCAACTTCGCAGGTTTTTTGGTGATCGATGGTTTCGCCATCGGCGTAGGTAACCCCACTATTGCCGATAATCGTCTTCTTGACGCTCTCCCAACTTAGGATGTCGTTGCTTGTAGCGTCGATGAAGTCACGAAAATCGCTTTCTCTGAGTTCCTCGTTAAACTCAAATCTTGGTATCGGGGAAATGTATCCGCAGTGGTGCCCATGAGTTATGTCCGCATCATTGCCAAACCGCATGTGTGTTCCTAGAACACTTTGTCCCATCCAAACCAAGTTGTTTGGCTTATTTCTTAGAACAGCGATGGGATATTCATCATCGTCAATAAAAAGCAGCCTGTCCATTCCTTTCTTTGAGGCGAAGTATAAAGCTGCATTTCGTTTTTTCGCATAGCCCTCCCCAAACAAAAGATCGCCCTCGTGTTGATCTATTACTCCGGTTGCTACTAGATCATCGCGTTCCTGTTTTAATGCCTTGCGGCCATAAAAATTGACCGACTCGACCATTTCCGTTAATTCGGGAGGTATATTCTTGTAATCGCTGGGTTCAGTGTCATGGTAGTTAACGTCGTAGACGACGAACAGGTGAAGTCGCACGCTCTTGTCGTCGATCAATCCGTGTTCCAGCCAATTATTTACATAGGAACGCAGCACATTCTGGAAATGCTTCCGCCCAGTGACAAACGCGATCCCGACATTCATTTGCATTTAGACATTATATCATTCGCCCCATGACCGTTATTAGGCCGTTTCGATTCCACACACGTTCGTGTGCGATAATGCGAAACAAGCGAGATCAGATCCGCCGGAACGTCGCCATTCCGACGGAACCACGTTTCAGCATCCCACGACCGTTATATGGAACAATTTCTAGCCACGGAAACTCTGATCATCGAACTACTGCTGATCGTCTCGCTGGTTGCATTGGCAGTCAGGAGGCTGCGGATTCCTTATACTGTTGCACTGGTTGTCGTTGGCCTGCTGATCACTTTTCAGCAGCCGATCGGAATCGACCTCACGCCTGAGTTGATCTTGTCGATCTTTATTCCTCCACTTGTATTCGAGGCCGCGTTTCACCTTGAGTTCAAATCACTGCGGGCCAATTGGATCCCCATAGTTGCACTGGCCGTTCCAGGGGTTCTTGTGACAACGTTCGTTGTCGGCGGCATCGTGTCGTGGGGTGTTGGTATTTCATTGTCTAGCGCTCTGGTTTTCGGAGCTTTGATAGCAGCAACCGACCCTGTGGCCGTCGTTTCTTTATTCAAGGCGCTAGGGGCGCCCAAAAGACTGACCACACTGGTCGAAAGTGAGAGCCTCTTCAACGACGGGACGGCAATCGTTGTCTTCAAATTGCTGGTTGCTTTGGCCCTTTCGATCGCTGTAATCGATACTGCCGAAGCCGCCCCGCCGTTCGATGTGCTGACTGCGGTGGTTGATTTTGTGCGCGTCGCTGCAGGCGGCCTTCTTATCGGCGTTGGATTAGGGTGGGTTATCGCACAGGTCATTGCACGCGTCGATGATTACCTGATCGAAACGATGCTGACGACCGTCCTTGCCTTCGGCTCGTACCTTGTCGCTGAACGATTTCATGTGTCGGGGGTGCTTGCGGTGGTGGCCGCGGGAATCATCACCGGAAACATTGGTTTGAAAGGAATGTCGCCCACGACGCGTATCGTTCTTTTCAACTTCTGGGAGTTTCTTGCCTTTGTTGCAAATTCACTCGTTTTTTTGCTGATCGGGCTCGATGTGAATCTGCGGGAGATCGGCTCCAATATTGTTCCGATCGGATTCGCTCTTCTGGGGGTGCTGCTCAGCCGAGCACTTGTCGTTTACGGCTTGACGGCCTTAACCAATCTGGTTTCAAAGGAAAAGGTTCCTTTCGCTTATAGGCACGTACTTTTTTGGGGCGGATTGCGGGGTGCGATCAGTTTGGCACTTGCCCTTAGTCTGCCGGTCGCTCTTGCCGATAGAGATCTCTTGCGGACAATGACGTTTGGCGTCGTTTTGTTTACGCTGCTCGCGCAGGGAACTACGATGCAGTTTTTGATGAAGCGTTTAGGACTAGGTGTCGCGCCCGAGTTGGAACTTGAATACGAACGCCGTCACGGCCGCCTTATCGCCGCTCAGGCCGCGCTTAATCGAATTGAAGAGATGTATCGCGCGAACCTGTTTTCACTGACCATCTGGCAGCAGCACGAACCGGAGCTTCAAAAGCAGGTGGACGAGGCCCTCGCTGCCCAAAACGAACTGCTAAAGGAACACCCCGAACTTCAGCACGAAGAACGTGAAGACGCCCTCCGCGAAGGCCTCAACGCCCAACGCTCCGCCTTGGCCACAATGCTCAGCAGCGGCCTCATCTCCGATACGGTCTATGAAGAACTCGTCACAGAAGTCGATCACGCAATCGAAAAGATCAGTCGAGAAGCAAAACCAGGTACGTTAGGGACAGCAATCAATTCATGAACACCGACTTTACAATCAAAAATACAACAACAGCCGAGCGAATGCGGTTGTTGTACATTCGTTTACGGTGCGTCCGGGCCGAGAAAGAATGAGAAGAGTAGGAAAAGGCCTGCAATATACGAGCCGAAACCCAATAGCAT
>JAQSDP010000420.1 GCA_029945985.1 bacterium
TTGGGTACTCCAAAACCTGCCAGAACGTAACGTAACACTTATTTCTTCTTCTTTAGTATCGTCACCTGCACCGTAAACTCTCCAACGTTTCCTTCCGGGGCGTCATCGTTTACCGTTAACCACAAAGTGCCGCCTCTCGCGGCGACTACTTCTTTTTTCTCGCCATACACCCAACTTTGGGTGGGCTGAGGCTTTTTTGTTCTAGCGGGCACGATCTTCGCGGCCAAGCCGTAACGCATTTTGGTTTCGAGCGGATAATAGCCGACGGGTTGCTCAGAGAATTTCGTGGTTCCTTCGGGACCATAGGATCCATATGAACCACCAACGTCAACCTGGCCTTTCGCTTCAAGTCGTACAGTGTCTCCGGAAACGACGGAAATACCCGTATTTACCCATTTCAATCCAGTCTCGCCGCTAACGACGATTTCCTTAGTCGTTTCATCCTGTGCGGAAACATTGGCCGCTGCGACAAACAGTGCCAAGGTCGCGATAAATATGGCGAAGATCGGTTTCATTTGGATTCTCCTTTCTTGATGACCTACCTGTAAGGAATGGCCGTGAACACGGAACAGTTAAGCACACATCAAGACGCTGCGGAGAGAATACTTTGCGGAGTATGTTATTTTGAACGCATGGATTTCCACAGTTCCCCTCGCAGGCCAGACCTACAGAACCGATTACAACAGTTTTTGGAGGCGGAGGTCTATCCAAATGAATCCAGGTTTTGTGATGAGGTTAATGCGGGAGACCGCTGGGCTCCGTCGGAGCTTATCGAAGAACTAAAGGAAAAGGCGAAAGCCGAGGGTCTGTGGAATCTTTTTCTACCAAGTATTTCCGGTCTATCGAACTTCGAATACGCTCCGTTGGCCGAGATTATGGGTCGGGTCGTTTGGGCGAGCGAGGTTTTCAATTGCTCTGCACCTGATACTGGAAACATGGAGGTTCTGCATCTCTACGGAACCGATGAGCAGAAAGCCGAATGGCTTGTGCCTCTGCTCGAGGGTCAGATCCGCTCGTGTTTTGCAATGACCGAGCCTGAGGTGGCGTCGAGCGATGCTACGAATATCCGTGCGTCGATCAAGGCCGATTGCGATGACTACGTGCTGAACGGCCGGAAATGGTGGTCAACGGGTGCCGGCGATAAACGCTGCAAGCTTGCGATATTTATGGGCAAGACGGATGAAAATGCCGCTAAGCATCTGCAGCAGTCGATGGTGCTTGTGCCGATGGACGCACCGGGCGTGAAGGTCGAGCGTATGTTGAAGGTCTTCGGATTCGACGAAGCTCCAAACGGCCACGCGGAGATATCGTTTACGGATGTGCGCGTACCTAAGTCAAATATTCTTCTCGGCGAAGGCCGCGGATTTGAGATCGCTCAAGGCCGGCTCGGGCCGGGTCGTGTTCATCACTGTATGCGCCTGATCGGTGCCGCCGAACGTTCGCTGGAGCTTATGATCGAGCGGGCGAAGAGCAGGGAAGCGTTCGGTAGAGCGATCTCGAATCAAGGTGTAGTACGGCAGTGGATCGCCGCGGCTCGGTGTGAGATAGATCAGGCTCGGCTGCTGGTTCTCAACTGTGCGTGGAAGATGGACACGGCTGGAAATAAAGCTGCCCGCAAAGAGATCGCGATGATAAAAGCGGTCGTGCCGCAGATGGCTCTGAAGGTGATTGACCGGGCGATACAGGTACACGGCGGTGCCGGAGTCTCGCAGGATACAGCGCTCGCGAATTTCTGGATCTACGCTCGGTCGCTTCGAATCGCCGACGGACCTGACGAGGTGCATCTCGAATCAGTGGCAAAAATGGAGATCGCCTCTTAGTCTTGTTCGCTCCGTTCACTGAGCATTTTTGCAAATCGCGTAAATACCTCGCTTCACTCTGACCGATATTCGTTCAACAAATCGTTCAACATTGTAAAAAAGTGTTGACACCACTTGTTCAACCGTGTAAATTCAAATCCTGACGACGCTCCTCGCGATCGTTTCCCTTCGCCACCCGATGCGAAAAGTTTTCAAATCAAATAAGGAAAAGACGTCTTAGGACACCTGATCCTTGCTCCGGAACGAACGGGTTATTGGCACCGCTTTCAGTTGGCCTGTCCTTGAAAGAACCTTTCAAACCTCGCAGCTTACCGGTGTGGCAAAAACAAAATAGAACCTCAAAGACCAATACCCGAATCGTCCAAATCCAGAAAACAAAGAGCAAGTTAGTTTGGCCCTGTATAGGAGTGAGAAAAAATAATGCTGTTCGGTAAAAAGAAAAGCGTTGCCGGTTTAGATATCGGTTCGAGTTCGGTAAAGATGGTCGAGCTTGACGGCAAGGTCGGCAATCTCAGCCTCGTTAGCCTCGGCTTCGAGAACCTTCCCGATAACACGATCATCGACGGCCAGATCATGGAGCTGAACACGGTCTCCGATTGCATCCGCAATGTCTGCACGAACAATAACGTTTCGGCTGACAGCGTTGTGACCGGGGTCAGCGGCCATTCCGTGATCATCAAGAACATCGTGCTTCCGCCGATGAGCCAGGAAGAACTCGAAGAATCGATCGACTGGCATGCCGAAGAGCACATTCCTTACGATCTCGCCGACGTCAGCCTTGATTATCAGATCACCGGCCATACGGGCGACTCGACGCAGGTTCTGATCGCCGCGTGCAAACGCGAGCGTATCGACAACATCAAGCAAGCAGTGCAGCTCGCCGGCAAACAGCCGGTGGTCATCGACGTTGATTCGTTCGCACTGCAGAACTGCTACGAAGTTAACTACCAGCCGGATGCTTCGCAGGTCGTCACGCTTCTGAACATCGGAGCTTCGACGATGAACGTGAATATCGTGAAAGGCACCACGTCGCTGTTCAGCCGTGACATCACGGTCGGCGGCAGCCAGTTCACCGACGTCCTCCAGCGAAGCCTGGGACTCAGCTTCCAGCAGGCTGAGGCCGTCAAACGCGGTGTGAACCACGCGGTCGAGGGCCTGGAAGAGAAAGCGATCGAACCGCTGATGAACAATGTCACCGAGATCGTCGCAATGGAGATCCAGAAAACATTCGACTTCTACCGTGCGACTACCGAAGACAATCAGACCGTGGTTCAGAAGATCCTTATCTCAGGCGGCGGATCGAAGCTGAACGGTTTGGCACACGACCTTTCGGCCCGCCTCGAACTGCCGGTCGAAGTTCTCGACCCGTTCCGCAGCATCAAGGTAGACACACGTAAATTCGACCCGGATTATCTCAGCGAGATCATGCCCGAAATGGCGGTAGCCGTTGGATTGGCAATGAGGGGAGTGAACTAAGAAAATGTTAAAGATCAACCTACTTCATTCAGTCACAGAGCGCCAGGGCGGGACAGTCATGTCCGTCGACCGAAAGGTCTCGAGCCCAGGCATGCGCCTCCTCATGATGTCTCTCGCCGCCGCGTTCCTGCTATTTGCAGTTATCGGGTGGGATGTTATCAGCACTCAGATGGCTAAAGCGGAAGCCCAACGCCAACTGGAAGAGCAGAAGCAGATCGCCGCCGAGCTTGAATCGGTGATGAAAGAGCAGAAAGAGCTTGAGACCAAGATCGCCGCGATCGATGCACGCATCAATGCGATAAAGAAGCTCCGAGAAGAGCAGAAAGGCCCGAGTGCGGTTCTCGAAGCACTTCGCGAGCGGATCTCGATGGTACCGGGACTATATCTGAAGAGCGTAGAACAGAAAGGCTCGGAGATCACGATCCTCGGAAATTCGCCTGACGAAGCCGCAGTGACGCAGTTTGGCCGCAGCCTCGAATTCTCCAACGGCCTGTTCTCGAACCTAAGTATCGAGACGAAAAGGGAAGAGGTCACGCCGCAGAACGCAGCCGCACCGAAACCCGGTGCAGAGCCTGCAAAGGTCAATGTCGTGAATTTCACCATCAAGGCCGGATACAACTCAGCCAAGGGAACATCCCCGACAGCAACTGCAGCCAACGGCCAACCAGCCGCACCCGCCCCGGGTCAGCCTGCACCGGTTCAGGTAGCGAAGAACTAGCCGGAACCTCATTCCGAATCTTGAGTCAACAGTCTCGCTAATTTCGAAAACAGAAGGATAAGAACATGTTAGACAAACTGAAAAACCTGAAATGGCACTTCCAGCTGCTGATACTGCTCGTAGTTGCCGGCCTGCTATATGGTACGGTCTACTACTTCGTCACCGGCCCGACCCGCGAAGAGGTCGCCCAATTGAACGAGCAGGTCGCGCAGCTTCAGGCCAAGAATGAAGCCGCCAGAATTGCCACTCAAAGGATCAACGAGTTTCGTGCGACTTATGCGAGCAAGGCAGCCGAATACGAAGAATTGAAGGTCCTTCTGCCGGAACAGCGTGAGATCACTAACGTCCTCCAGGGACTGCAGGACAATGCGAAGGATGCACGGCTTACCGTGATGCGGTTCTCGCCGCGGGATGACGCCAATCAGAGCGGGATCCAGTCGAAGCCGGTCGAGGTCGAGGTCCACGCAAACTTCAGCAATCTCCGTGCGTTCTATGAAAAGATGGCGCAACTTCCGCGTATCGTTTCGATCAGCGACTTCAAGATCAACCAGCTAGAGAAACAGAAAGCTGATAAGACGATCCATGCTCAGTTTTTGCTTACGGCCTACTACGCGGATCCTGAAGCATTGAACAAGCCGGCCGCCCCGGCTCCCGGACAGCCCGGAGCAGCTCCCGCGACACCAGGCCAGCCCGCCGCACCTGCAGCACCCGCTACTAAATAGCACACTTCGGAACCCACCCAGCCAAGAGAGAATAGCCATGATCAAGACATCAACACAGAAATCCTTTCTCCGCCTCGCCATGCTGGCGTTCAGCCTCCTTATCGTTGGCGGAGCGGTGAACGAAGCCAGCGCACAACGCGATCCGTTTGAAAAGCCGGCATGGGCCCGTACACGTGATCCGCTCGTCGCCGGACCCGGAACCGGAGGCAAGGTGGGATCGGCTCCTGAATCATTTGGAGTTCCCGCCGTCGAGCAGCGTATCGATTACTACAAGCGGCTTCGTCAAGACGCGGTTGCGAACGGGCTTCCCGTCCCGAAGGTAACGTCAGTACTGACGGTCGACGAACTCTCGGTAACCGGTATCTTCAAGACACCGCGCGGCTATGCGGCGATCGTCGAAGCTACTCCGATCAAGCTTTCTTACACGATCTATCCCGGCGATAAGTTCTTTAATGGCCAACTGGTTGCCGTGGAGGAGAATCGCCTCGTATTCCGGAAAGTAACGAAGATCTCACGCGAGAAGTTTGTTTCTTCGGTCGAAAACAAGCCGCTTCGCAAATATACCGATCAGGAAATGATCCAGGGAACGGCTCCCGCCGGTGCTACCGAAGCAAAGTCTGATGCACCCGTCAACGCGCCAGCGTTCGTTCAGGACGGCAAGGCAGTCGCAGTTACCCCCGCGCCGATCGTATCTCCTCTGACCGAGATGGAAAGATCGACGCCGACAGTAGCAGCCGTAAAGACGCCTTCGAAGACGAAGAAGCCCGTACGAGTTGCATCCAAGAAGAACTAGATCTTAGTAATACCCCGCGGCCTGAACATCAATAGTCAGGCCCAGTCTCGCAAAGCTTTCTAATGACCGCCCGCAAATCCGCACAAATCAGACTTGCTGGTGAAATCTGTAACGGAGGAAACATGAATTTTCAAATCACCCTGAGCGATGTTGTTCGCAAAACCATCTTCGCTCTCTTGATAGTAGCCTCGCTCAGCGTCGTTGTCTTTGGACAGCGTACGGACCAGGGACGCCGATATGGTGACCCGGGTTTCGTTGGCGAGCCGATCAATCTCAATGTAGTTAACGCCGACGTCCGCGACATTCTCAATTACGTGACCGAGCAGTATGGCGTGAACTTCGTCATCGACAAGTCTGTTAAGCAGGTTCCAGTAACCGTTAATGTAAGTGAAGTGCCTTGGAACACAGCTCTTGATTCGATACTTCGGGCACAGGAACTCGGAATCCAGGTGAACGGCCCGATCCTTCGCGTTGCAGACCAGAAGGCCCTTGCAGTCGAAGGCGACATCGTCCGCCAGGCAAACGATACGAAGCTTGATGCCTCACCTCTCTACACAGAGTTCATCCGTCTGAACTATGCGAGAGCTGCCGGCGGCCTGACCCGTGGTTCTGCGACCTCGGGGACACCTTCCGGATCCGGTGGCGGAGCAAGCGCAGGTACCGCAGTTGGTGGTTCCGGTCTCTTGCCCATCATTGCAAAGCGCCTATCACGTCGCGGTTCGATCGAGACGGACGGACGAAGCAACTCGATCATCATCACAGACGTTCGCGAGAACATCGACGCGATCCGTCAATTGGTTGCGATTCTCGATCAGCCAGAGCCGCAGGTTGAGATCGAAGCACGTATCGTCGTCGCGAGTCGAAACTTCAGCCGCGACATCGGCGTGCAGCTTTCGGGCCTGGTTCTTGGAGCTCGCGGAAGCGGCGCTCAAGGCGGAACTCTCGGAAACAATTCTACGGGTCTCACCCCTGGCCCGGGACTTCCCAGTCAAGGTCCTAACGGCAGCCTTCTTTCGAGTATTCCGAACACCGTCATAGGCCTAACCACGGGTATCTTCGGAACCGCTCAGATCAATATGCTTATCTCAGCAGGTGAGCAAAAAGGTCAGGCCAAGCTCATCGCTACGCCTCGAGTCACGGCGCTGAATAACCGCAAGGCAAAGATCGAAAGCAAGACTCAGATCCCGATCCAGACGATTCAGCCGAGTTCGGGCGGCGGTGACCCGATCGTGACGACAACTTATATTGACGTTCCGCTAAAGCTCGAGATCACTCCTCAGATCACAGATGTCGGAACCGTGGTTCTTGATGTGGTCGCAGAGAACTCGTCGGCCGGTCTCGCGGTTGGCGGAGCTCCGCCACCGATCAGCAGTCAGGTGATGGAATCTCAGGTGACTGTTCCGGATGGTGGTACGACTGTAGTCGGCGGAGTACTCTACGACGACGAACGTGAAAGCCAGGACCGTACGCCGGGCCTGTCGAAGATCCCGATCCTCGGAAATCTCTTCAAGCGAAAGGGCATTTCGCGTAACACGAACGAGATCCTGTTTTTCATCACGCCGAGGATCTATCGTCCTGACTATGCGCCTACAACAGGTTCGTCTGGTGTGAAGTCTTCGGCAACGATCTTGCAGCCGGTACCGCTTGGTAACCCCGCGTCCAACTCGGGTGCCGGCGAGCCGGTCTCAAATCCGAATGCTAATCCTGTTCTGCTTCCTCAGGTTCAGCAGCCGGTAGCAAGTCCGCAGAAGCCGTAGAAAGGCGGCATTCCGCCGCCACCTCAATTCATTGTTTCCTTCAATGACTCGCCAGTTGCCGCTCAGGCTTCTGGCGAGTTTTATTCCTAATATGCACTTGCGACGGGGACATCCCCGGCGATCCCCCAGTTGATGATGGAAACACTTGAGTCAGCGCTTTTCCATAAGTACCATTCACCGCTTGAAGGACGAAATACAGCGACGTCAAACTTCCCGTCGCCGTCGTAGTCTCCCGGGGCGGGCACGTCTTCCCGTATGCCGAAGCTCCGCGCCGCGATGCCCGCCGAAGACTGCCTGAGCCACCAATCGCCGCTCGACGGACGGTAAACGGCGATGTCCGCGCGACCGTCTCCGTCGTAGTCCCCCTGAACTGGAACATCGGTGGGCAAACCAAACCCGACGACCATCACGCCATCCGAGCTTTGGAGCACGTACCATAGTCCCTCAGACGGGCGATACACTGCATAGTCCGTTTTTGCGTCACCGTCGAAGTCGGCCTGTGTAACTATGTCAGTCGAGAGTCCCCATTGAACCGCCGTGTATCCGCCCGAGCTGAAGAGCACCCACCAAACCCCCTTCGCGGGAAACAGACAACGGCTACCTCTGGGGAAACCGTAAGTAATCCGAATAATCTACCTTGAATTTTGGGCATCTATCCTCCTGACTGGTAAACCGAAACAATCCCATTCTTCGAATCGAAGACATTATGGACCTTGACATCGGTCTTCCGAGGATCATTTAGAGCCATATTGTGAGGGACACGGACTGGAGATGGAAACCGACCGAGGACGCTTCGATTTCGAATCACTGAGGCCGTGTGTCGCCGCATGGAGCCTCAGGTAGTTCAATTCTTCGATACGAGAAAGAACTTAATATATTAGGCGCAGTTGATTAAGATCAAGACAGACATTCTCTAAAAACACTTGCCGAGAAAAAATGCGGCCAGCCTGACGGCCGACCGCAATTATATTGATTCAAACCGTTAAGGCTTTATGGGATATATCCCTTCAAAATGGGAATATCGCTGGATATACCCCATTGAACCGCGGCTAGGCTTCCGTTACTTGAGAACGTCGTCCACCAAACACCGTTCCGGTAAACCGCTGGATCGTAATTTCCATCACCGTCATAGTCGCCGGGAACCGGAATATCTCCGCTTACACCCCAGTTCATCTGAGTATAGCCTCCGCCTGAACTTCGGAGAATCCACCAGTCCCCGTCCGTCGGCCGGAAAACCGCATAATCGTCTTTGCCATCGTTGTCGTAGTCAGCCGGTACGAGAATGTCTGAAGCGATCCCCCAGTTCGCGCCTGTGATGCTTCCATCAATGCTACGCCTCGTCGTCCAGACTCCATTGTTATAGAGAGTGAGATCGCCCTTGCCGTCGCCGTCGAAATCACCCGCAACCGGGACATCACCAGGCGAGCCAAACTGGTATCCCTGGAAGCCGCCGTCAGCCTCGAGAATGTACCAAACTCGCTCGGCGGGACGATAAAGTCCATAGTCCGGTAATTCGTCGCCATCGTAATCTCGCACGACTGGAACATCGCCTGCGATCCCCCAGGCATAAGCATTGTAAGTGAAGTTACTGCTCCTCAACACCCAGAAGATGCCATTTCCGCCACCTTGTCCGGGACGATAGACCGCTACGTCTGTCTTGCCATCGTTATCGAAGTCCGCCGGAACAGGTACGTCCCCCGAGATGCCCCAATTGAAAGCGACGTAGCCCGAATTACTCGATGGCAGGAGATACCAATTTCCCTCGCCCGGACGGAAGACCGCAAGGTCGCTCTTGCCGTCCCCGTCGAAATCCGATCGCTTGTTCGGGCCGGATGCGAACGAACACTGCGATTGTCCGCTGACCGCGACATCGTCTACGAACCATCCCTCAACGCCAGTGTTATTGTCCATGCCAAAGCGCCATCTCAAGCGGACGTTTTTACCGGCTGCAGTAGAAGGCAACTGAGCGACCGTTGTAACGTAACCGCCGGAGTCTCCGGTCCAGGCATTTCGGAGTTCGATCGGATTGTCGTTGTCTGCGAGAAAGCCATTGTATCCGTTCTGCCGGAAGGAGCCTCCTGCAATTATCAAGTCCTGGTATGGGCCGCCATCGACGCTGATCTCAAGTACACCGCCGTCCCAGCCCGCTTCCGTGTTGTAGCGGTGCCTAAACGATGCGCTCGCCGAGGCTGATTGGATTGGATAGGATGGCGACGTAAGACTCGTCGTGCCGTTCTGACCAGAGGTCGCGCCGGGCGGGTTCGCCGCAAAAGCCGCGTTGGGTGCCGAACTCGGGGTTGTCGTCGTGGTTCTGAAGGCGTTTGCGGCGCCGTTGACCTCGTTGGTGACTTCCCAGCCGGCGGGTAGTGCCGGGGCGGTGACACCATCGAATTTTTCGGTCTCGGTTACGACCGAAGCGCCGGTGTAGATCTTTCGCGTGAAAGTGATCGGCCCTAAGCTGCTTGTTACATTGATAGTAATATCGACGACCGATCCGCATCCGAGGCCAGCGGGAATCGTGTAGTTGAACACATTACTCGCTGTGCCGTTATCGGCGATGGTTCCGTAAGAGAGTGTGCTCGATCCCACAACCTGGGCCATAACGTTGGATGCTGCGGAACCCGTTGTGTTGGCAAGCGGGATCGTCAGCTGCAGCGTTTCGCCTGGTTCGGCAACTCCGTCACCATCGCCGCTCTGCGTATCCGAGAAGGCCAACTCTGGAGACTGAGCAAGGTTCGGAAGGTCAAAAGCTTCGGTAACTCGGATAGTTCCGAGACCCGTGCCTGTACCGCTGGTACCGCCATTATTCTGTATAGAAGCGGAAAACCCGATGCCTCGAATAGCAAAACCCCGCCACACGTCATCGACGTCCGCACTCGAACCGCCAGCCCGTGCGGCCGCCACGATGGCGTCGCGTCCGGAAATAAAGTTTGGATTGCCAGGAGAAAGCTTCATCCCGTCAGTCACGAGTTGTAGCACGCGGCGGTTGCCATCAGCCCATCCGAGCCGCTGGACCATTCGACCGCGAACTTCCCAAAGGGCGCTGCTCCATATCTCTCCAGCTGCGTGGACGCCGTCGGAGAACGTGGCATTGAATGCGGGGCTGAAGGCGCCGTCGGTCAGGCTGATCTTCGTCGAGTCAATATCCTGAAATGTAAGCGGGTTGTGCGGCCGATTGTTAGGGCCGCCCGTGAACGCCATCACCGCCTTCGGAAACCTGCGTATTCCGTAATAGCTATTTGCAAAGTTCGAAGAGCGTAGTTGGTAAGTATCGTACGCGCCTGTGGAATATACACCGTTGATGGGGTCGGTCGGCTCGCTTAGCATCGCGTGAGCATAGAAGTCAGACCAACCCTCGCCCATCCCGCGCGAGAAGTCAGGGCCGAGTCCGCCTGCGTTCGAATGAAGGCGGTTCGATAGACCGTGGGTCAACTCGTGGATGATCACGTCGGCATCTAGCGATCCGTCGATGTCCAGCGCAGCGGGGTTGGTCCAGATATACATCTGCATCGTCGGGCGGTTACCATCCGACGGGGTCGAAAAGTTAGCGTTATTTGATCCGTTGCAATCCTGAGCCTGCGCCGAAACTCGATCATTCCCGACTCCGCCGCGGCCGAAATTGTTCTGCTGGAAGTTCCGATGCTGCTCGGTAAAGCCAAGGAGATAGGTCTCGTCGTGGAATATATTCGAGATGTAGAAGAGTTGAGTCGAAACAGCCCGTTGGAAGTCGGTCGGAACATTTGTTCCCGCCGCCAGACAGATGTTGGCTGTCTGTCCGGCCGGCAAAGGAGCGTCGCCTGTCTGGGCGCCGTTCGGATCTGGCGTCGCCGGATTCATCGGGAAGTCGAATGTACGGCCTGCGTTTGTCGGGATGCCGTTCGGGTCTATTCCGTTGGCACGGTCGGAGCCTTGATCGTTGGGTGACTCGCGGTCAAGTCCGGCTTGAACGTTATTGCCATCGAGCGTGGTCGCTCCGTCGGTGAGCCAACCGAGATCATTGAATTGGTACGGCGCTTCGTTGCCGATCCGGGTTACCAATGTCCGCGCTATCGGAGCACCCTGAGTCGCAAAGCCGGGTGACGTCGGTCCCGGGGTGATCGGAAAAGGACTGTCCGCAATGTTGACCATCGCGTTGGGATTGGCGTAAACGCGATAGCTCGCCGATTGCGTCTGGTCCTCCGTCAGATTCTTTCGCCACAGAAGGTCGCCCGATCGGGCGTCGACGATGACGTAATATGTCGAGACCTCCTGTCGGACCAAAACCCGCCAAGCCGGTACCACCGTGCCGGGTTCAAGCGGGAAGTAGATCTTCTCAGAGACTGTTCCAAACTCCTCGTCGCCGAACACCGCTCGGTCGCCGGTCGAGACTGATTGATTGATCTTTGTCTCGAACTCTCGCACACGCTGCCCGAGATGATCAGCCGCAGCGGCGACAGCAAATGCAGGATCGCCGAATTCGCGCGAGACTCTTGCTTGATCCAGGCCCGCCGCCAGGCCATTGACGACCCTCGCGAGACTTCCATCCTGTCCAAAACCCGCAACCACTTCGCCGCCGAAAACCGGGATCTGGTCGATCTTTTGTTCGAGGATCACCCACGACATATTCCCGTCAGGGTTCGTGTAATCCGCGGTCGTGAGAAGCTCGTCGATCTGTTCGTCGCGAACACCAAGAAGGCCGTTGTTCGACCTCAGAAAGCTTCGAAGCGCCCCGACCTTGTCGCCGCCCTTTGCCGACTGCATGAATGCCTTATCGACTTTCGCGTCGGGCCCGATCACTTCCGGAACTCCTGTTTCCGGGCTGTATTCGATCTTGAGTTCGGGCACCCTCGATTTGAGTTTTGCCTCCGCCGCCACGAAGTTGTCACGCATATCGGCGGCAGCATCCGCCCCGATGTTGTCGCGCATACGTAATTCACCGCGCTTGATCACCGAGTTCTTATCCAGCCGAATGTCGTAGTTCTTGATCCCCTGACCATGGCTTTCGGTACGTTCGACCAGGCCTCTTCCTCCACGCTTATTCTGAGCTTCAGACACGAAGAAAACAGGAGCGAGTATGAGCGCAGTAAGCAGCGCGAGGCCTGCGAGGATTGGGAGGGCTCGACGTGCTGAGCCGCGAGACTTCGGTTGATCCATTCTAATCTATTCTCCAGTCGGGACTTGCCGACACGCGAGGTGCCTGCATCTAAGGATAAAAACTACGAATAACCAAGGATTTCAGGCATCTGCCACCGATTGGACACGATGAACATACACGGATTCGGCCGTGAGCTTTCCTCTGGATGCGCTTTCTTAATTAATACGAAGTGTCGGTTGGTTCGGGTTTCGAACGTTAACGAACTTTCAATTTTCCCAAATCTCGCGGCAGAGTGTCAATCTTTAATTCGCTTGCTAACATAGACATATATCGCAATGGAAGATGTATTCGGCCCGGCGGGCGTGATTGCAAGATCGCACAAAAACTATGAGTATCGCGAAGGCCAGGTAAAAATGGCCAACGCGATTGCGGACGCGTTTGCCCAAAAACGGCACCTGATCGTCGAAGCCGGCACCGGGACGGGTAAAACGCTTGCCTATCTCATCCCGGCGATCGCCACGGCCCTTAGCGAGAAAAAGCGGATCATCATCTCGACCGGCACCAAGAATCTGCAGGAACAGCTGATGGAGAAGGACATACCCTTCCTTCAAAAGGTACTGCCCAAAAAGTTTTCGGCGGCCTATATGAAGGGCCGAGGCAACTACGCTTGCCTGTATAGGGTTCAGAAGGCAGAACATCAGCCGATACTCGACGGCGTCGGCCAGTTAGATCAGTTCGACGCGGTCCGCCGCTGGACGTACGAGACCCAGACCGGCGATCGCCGCGAACTCGTCGACCTGCCCGAAGATCTTTCATTCTGGAATCGCATCAACGCGCGGGGCGACGTTTGTATCGGGCAGAAGTGTCCTGAGTACGAACCCTGTTTTATAACCCGAATGCGTGCACGAGCGGACGCGGCAGATATCTTGATCGTGAACCACCATCTTTTCTTCGCGGATCTCAACGTTCGCGGCAACCAGTTCGGTAAGGTCTTGCCGGATTACGCCGCAGTCATCTTTGACGAAGCCCACTTGATCGAAGACATCGCGTCGGACTATTTCGGATTCCAGGTATCCAGCTTTCAACTCGACGAACTCGTCCGCGACACCGACACGCTCCCGATCACCGACGCGATCGTCACCCGCGATCTGACGAAAGCCGCGGCAAAGATAATCGCTCTCGCCGATCATTTCTGGATAAAGTTTGCGATGGCGCGGTTTGACGGCAGGTTTCCGCTCACGCAGGATCTGTTCAGCTATCGTGATCGCGAGGGCAGCGATCAGCCGACTCCGCTCGGCGAGGCGTATCTCGCGCTCGACGGAGCGCTCGGCAGCCTTGTCGCGACTCTCGACCCACTTGCCGAGACCGCTCCTGAGATCGACAGCCTCGTCCGCCGGGCGCGCCAGGCGCGATTCGACCTTGATTTCGTGACCAGCCAATCCGAACGCAACTACGTTTATTGGATCGAGAAACGCGGCAAGGGGATGTTCCTTCGGGCGTCGCCGGTGGACGTATCGGAGCTTCTACGCGAAAAACTTTTCGACAAGGTAGACACCTGCATACTCACCTCCGCGACACTTTCCAGCGCGGGATCGTTTAACTTCGTCCGCGAACGGCTGGGCCTCGATACCGCCAAGACTTCCGGGTTCACGGCTCCCTCTTCGTTCGATTTCGAGGAGCAATCGATCCTCTATCTGCCCAAGGCGATGCCCGATCCGCGTTCGCCGGAATTCACACAACTTGCCGCCGGCGAGATCGTCAAAATCCTCGCCGTTACGCAGGGGCACGCGTTCGTCCTGTGTACGAGTAATCAATCAATGAACGCTCTTCACGAACTCGTGTCTTCACGCGTTAACTATCCGTGCTTTGTGCAGGGTTCGATGTCAAAAGCGGGCTTGCTCGAACGTTTCCGAGAGACGCCAAACGCCGTCCTCTTCGCGACTTCAAGCTTCTGGCAGGGAGTTGACGTCCAGGGCGATCAGCTATCGTGCGTGATCATTGACAAGCTTCCATTCGCTGTCCCGACCGACCCGATCGTCGCGGCTCGTTCGCGATTCATCGACGAGAACGGCGGCAAATCGTTCTTCGAATACAGCATCCCTCAGGCCGTGATCACGCTCAAACAGGGAATCGGCCGCCTCATCCGCAGCCGCACCGACCGCGGCATCATCGCCATCCTCGACCCCCGCATAAAAACCAAAGGCTACGGCCGCGACTTCCTCCGAAGCCTTCCCCGAATGCGCATCACCGACCGCATCGAAGACCTCGAAGACGTATTTGTGTCAGCGGCCGGCACGTCGTAAAGGCATGATCGGGCGCTTGAATTGGCACCTTAGGAAGCAAGCAGTAGACGCCCGTCGTTCTCCCGTTTATTTTGTTCTGTGGTTAAATTCCAAGCCAGTGGACGTTGATACGATAGCTTCGCGGTTCATATCGCGAAGCTTTTTCATGCAGTAACGTAACGGATTCATTGCTAATGCAGCCGCAAGAGAGCATACTCATAGGTGAATAGAGTTACGCTCACTCCTTTTTCAGCCTTCCCGAATACGTCGGTCAATTCCTGAGTTCAATAGCGAAGTTTTACCGAACGACTCCGTCGTAAGATGGGCAAGCGTTGCTATTTGAAGGAGATCCCAAAATGTCCGACAAACTAGACCTGATCAATACGATCGCTCACGAAGATAAGTGGTCCACGTTCTCACGCCTGATCGAAAGCTCGGGTGCAAGAGACTGGCTCTCGCTGGAAGGCGAATTTACGGTGTTCGTGCCGAATAACGATGCGTTCGGGAAGATTCCGGACGCAAAGATGAACGAACTGCTGCAGGAGAAGCGCCAGGCCACACTTAGAGAACTGCTTTCGTATCATTTCGTTCCCGGCCTTCACCCGTCGTCTGCACTTACCAGGCCCATGAAGTCGATCACCGGCCAGGAACTGACGTTCACGGCTTCCAACGGCTTAAAGGTGAACGGAGCAATGCTGCAGGCGAGAAATATCCAGGCGTCGAATGGCGTTGTCCACCAGGTCGACACCGTCCTTGCACCGCCGATGAAGACTGCGTTAAAGCCCGGCGGCATACTCGAATTTGCGAAGAATCACTCGATGAGTCCGGGGAGTTCCGAACGGGAAACATACGGCCCGCGAAGGCAAACGACAATTTTCTAGAAGTATAAGATCACTAAAAAGAACACCCACGCTTGAACCGGGCGGACTAACGATCCGCCCGGTTTTTCTTTGTTCGCCTTGCTGTCCAACACCAAGGGCCGCCGTCAAAAACGACGTTATTATTCACAAAGCGCGCCTGACGGAGACCCATTTTAGATCGAACCTCGCGGCACCAGAGCCGCATGAGTTCCGAACGTATCGTCTCAGTTTTCCTTGGACAAATCCCTCAGATCGAGAAATACAAGTTTGCTTTTGAAGTCGGCCTCGATCTTATGTACAAACGCGTTTTGGTCGCGACATTGGACCGGGAATCGTTCGCAAAGGACCGTGAACATTCTTTCCATTTCTATCAAGACTGAGGAGATGACATCCCTTTTTTCGGCGTTAGATATCTGCATAAATTGTAGATTAGCTAAAAGAACGGCCCGTGTATGTGCGGCCTCGCACTCAAGAGAAAGCTTGCCTGGCAACTGTGACATCTGCACGATCCGACGCCCGCTCAACTAACCACCCGATCCCGCTCACCTGGTCAGTGCGACAGCGCACATACCCCGCTGACTGATCGGCGTACATTGATATCAAGTCGAAAACTTAAAGGAGACGGCAAATGAAAAACGTGGGTCTTTGGATCGATGTACAAAAAGCAATTATCGTTTCCGCCACGGAACAGGTTTTCGATATTGACTTCGTAAACTCCGATATTGATAGTTGCCGGTGGCAGATGGACGTATGGGAACTGCCGACAGCGATCAGGAAAAGACTGTCTGACGACCAACTTGGATTTTTTTACGAGACCGTTTCAGGCCGCGTATTAGACGCTCGATCCATCCTAATTTTTGGCCCCGGAGATGCAAAGAGCCACCTCCGGCGGCGTCTGAGCACCGACCACTTTGCCGGGACTATAATTGGCTTCGAATCTTCTGAAACGATATCGGAATCGCAGATCTTCACCCGAGTCAAAACCTCATTTAAGCACGCGCAGAAAGAATTCAAGATCGCATAAAAACTGGGTCACCGGGAGTCGGTATTTCCTTGGTTCGAATTGGAACCCGCAGTTTTACGGCTTCTTATTCTTTCTTGCGGCGAACGAGGGTCCGATCCAGCGGGGCCATCACGGTAACCCCGCAGACATAAATTTTATTTTATTGTGCTAGACTCCGACAGGGCTGAGACAGGGGTTTGCAACCAACTTAGCTTGAGCGGGTTCCGAGCCGCTACCCCAAGCGAAGCTAGGTTTTCACCCCGCCTCGGCCCTAACCCTTTCAAAGCAAAACTAGTGCCATGTCTGAAAACCATCCACTATTTCAATAAACAGATACTGCGCCTTGCCAACCCACGAAGCGCGCCACAAGGATATCGTTGCAAGATGTTTACGTCAGACTTCAAGATTGATAAATGACTTGATCGGCGCGACAATCGTGGCCCGTGACGACTCGAGATCATTCCCGATTCGATCCGCGGCAATTCCTTTTTAGTCGAACTCGCTCGAAAGATGCGGCACCTGATCAAGGACTTTCATTTCCTTTCCGATATGCTCGAGCAGGGCGGTCCCGTCGCTCTTCTAGGAGGATGTGTGGCCATCGGCCTGGGTTTTCTTTTCGGCAAGACACTCATCATCGTAACCGGAGCCATAATCGTCCTTCTGGTCGCGGCCGATCTCATCTTTAAGTATTTTTTCAGAAGGTAGCTTTGTACTTCCAAAATCCCCAGCCCCACTTGAAAGCAGCGAACATTGCGACTGCCCGCCGAAAATTTGGCTGCATGAGAGCCCCGGTTCGAACGGCTCTTCATCGTAGTTTGCGGGACCAATGTGGTGCCTCACGAGGCATTGTAAAAAAGTCACAAACCGTCTAGACTCACTCGCGAATCCTCCGCGCCCTCCGGAGGGCTAAAAACTTCCGGAAGCCGCAATCAGCCTAAACGAGGTTGCAGATTCGCAAGCTCGCGCTCACTAAGAACAGGAGTAGACTCAACCAAATGACAACGAAACAGAAAGATCTCGGCGATTCCATAAAACAAGCTTTCACGGCCCTGGTCGTATTGGCGTTCTCGGTTATATTTGCCGCTTCCTGCGCGCAGGTTGCCCCAGCCGACCCTGTGGCGAAAGCAGCCCCTAGCGCCGTGCCCGCCGACCCCGAAGCGGACAAGGCGGAGGTTCGGAAATTCTTCGATGACCATGGGGCTGCAATGGCGAGAGTGGACACGGCGACACTGCACAAGATGTGGGCCGACGACGTCGTACTGATAGATCATGAAGGGAACACCCTGACCAAGAAGCAGTGGACGGATCTGCTGACTTCCGGGACCGAGAAGATCGAGGGGGGAGATCCGAGTTCAAATACGACGGACGTGCGAATCTACGGCAACACTGCGGTCGCGGTCCTAAAAGTTACTCAAAAGGCAACCCTTAAGGGCAAGTCCCACAGCGGCAGGATGACCATTGGAGCAGTTTTGGTGAAAGGCGACCAAGGCTGGCGAATGGTCCTGGCACAGTTATCCGAGATCAAGCCTGTCGGCGACGGCTCATAGATCGGACAAGCTTCGACCGGGGTGGTCCTCTCGTTCCGAGCCATTCGTGAAATTCGTGAAATTCGTGGCTAATTTTGCCTCGCTTGCTTTTCGTTTTCCGCTTTCAGTTTGCCGTTGAGACGCGCGCGAGAAAGCCGGTGCTTTGGGAACACCGGCTCATCTCAATTTGCTAAAGGGTCTTCCAAACCCTAAGCGCCACTCGAAAGCCGCAAACCGCCATTGCGACGCCCCGCCGAAAGTATTACCACCGCCAAGTAAGACCGCACCCTTCTCTTCTGTTTGGCGGTTGGCGAGTCGGTCGACCGTGATCGTCTTACCACACCTTTACCTATCCGTTCTTAATTCTCAGCAATGAAGAGCTTATTTTGTGACCGGCAGAAGTTCAGGATCGCCGCGGCATCCTCGTAAGTACCCGCGGGAACGACTTCGGTAAACTCATACAAATGACCGTCTGATGATAATTGGGGCGGTTTTATTGTCAATAGTGAGCCGAGCGCTGTCCGTACACCTGCGGAAGTCGATTCGCCCCACGCAGGCCGTCGGTACCACCTGCGGTAGCGGGTGGGGATCTGTTTTCGCTATCCTACGAGACGATGATCGACGACATCACCGACTTTCCGCTCGCATACTTGATCACGTTCCGGTGCTATGGAACATGGCTCCACGGTGACGAACGCGGATCGATCGACCGGCACAATCGTCGATATGGGATGCCGACGTATCCCAAAACTGAGCATTGGCAGCAGATCAGCGGCGAGCGAATGAAGCGGTCTCCGGTGAAACTTACCGCGCGTATGCGCAAAGCCGTAGAGAACGCCATCAGCGAGACGTGCAAGATCCGCAACTGGACGCTGCTTGCCATAAACGTTCGAACCAACCACGTGCATGTCGTGGTCGCGCTCGGACCAAAGAAACCGGGAATCGCGTTGAACGCTCTAAAGGCGAACGCGACCCGACAGATGCGGACCGACGGTTGTTGGACTCTGGATGTGACGCCATGGGCTGACAAGGGCAGCGAACGGTACCTGTGGAACGAATCCAGCGTGGCCGAGGCGATAGACTACGTCATCAATCGGCAGGGTGACGACATCTAAAAGCCCCGCCCGCTACCGCAGGTGGTACTGACAGTGACTGGCATCTGGCGCACCCGTAATGAATGAACTCGTCCCGTACACAATACACTTTACAACCCCCGCATCATTGTGGCATTATTGTCGTCCGATCGTTTTAGGTCGTGTGACGATTATGAGTTCTGTAGATGATGCTATGGAAGATGACGAAGAGT
>JAQSDP010000421.1 GCA_029945985.1 bacterium
CCTCGACCGCCGCGAAAAGAGGTCCGAGGCTCGGCTCGATTATGCGGCGACTTGCTTTGTCTCTATTCAAGGCCCGCATCAGCGAACGTGCCAGGAGGTCGCTCTCGGTGCCGTTCGCGTAAACCACTCTCAATCTCCGGTCCTCACGGTCGAAGTTGCTGATAAACCGCTCGCCAGTCTCGGCGACCAGTGCCGTCTGACCGTCGACTATGAACAGGTCGCCCTTTCGAATCTCGGCATCGTCTTTGTATTTCAAAGTCAGTAGCTTACCGATATCGAGATCCGCCTGGACCTTTTCGAAGACTGGTTTGAATTCGGCAAAATCTTTACAGGGATTCCTCTTCGCGATCTCTTCCGCTGCTTTGATTTCCTCGCGCGACCGGACGTGAACGAGTCGAGTGAGGTCGTCCTGTTCGTCGGCGGTTCTGCCTAAAGCGGAAAGCAATTCTTCGTCCGTTGGTTCCCGGCGAGTGCTAAGATCGGCCTCATCGCCGAGAAGTCCTTTGGGGTCCAAGTCTTTCACGACATCTCGGCATTCCGATGACTCGCGTATTCGATCGAGCCTTACCGCGTACAGACGTTCGAAGATATCGCGGTCTTCGCCGTGCTCGGGCAAGCGTCCGAATTCCTCGACAAAGCGCTCAATCTCCTCGAAACCGGCGATAATTCGCTGCGCGGCCGCCGAGTGCTCAACCTTTCTCACCGGCTGTGCAAAATCACTAAGCTCGGCACGCAGTTCGTCAAGACTTATTTGATTCATAATGTCCCTCGGAACTGAATCGCATAAAAGCGGCTGCGCCTTCCGCCATGCGCCGCTCCCACGCATCTTGCGAAGTAGATGACGGATTTCGTCCGCGTTCCTTCTTGAACCGGAAAGCACGTAGGGCAAGTTCGTGAGCTTCGTCCGGCGTCAGTTTCGACTGCCTACGCATAATGACGTCAGAAACCTGTTTCAAACGCTCCTCGGTCATAGACTTGGAGAGAATGGCATACGCTTCCCCGAACGGATTGATGCTGTCGATCAGATCAATATCGAGATCCGTCACCAACAATGCGTACCTGCGAACGCCTTCGATTAATGAAGTGTTGAGCGATTCCTGACTGCCGTCGCCGACAAGCGTCTTCTTCGCTTGCTGGACAATGTTTAGGGCAGCGATCGCGTGCTGGCGAACGGCTTCCTGATCCTCGTCGTCAAGGTTCGGAAACTTCTCCTTAACGATCTTTCCCATACGAACCTGAGTCAACTCCTGCGGCACGAGTTCCTCATCGAATAGGCCGCCTTCGATCGCGCGTTTGTCTTGAACAAACGCAGTGATCAATTCATTCAGGTCTTCGGTACATATCCGCTCGGCCTCGGGACTTCTAGGTTCTGCCAGGCCCTTGATCTCCAGTTGGATAACACCCCTCTCTGAATCGACCCCGACGTTGCACTTGTTGGGATCGTAACCGCCCTCGCCATAGTCGAAGCCGGGCGTAGGCTGGTCGCTTTTGTATTTCGGCTTGAACTCGAAACGGGGGGATATCACCTGTTCCATCAGCAGGCTTGCCGCGATGGCTTTAAGAGTATCGTTGACGGCTTCCGCTACTGCCTGTTCGCTCGCATCGGGTTCGGCGATGAGATTTGTAAAACGTGTGCGGGTTTTTCCCGGAGCGTCTCGTGTTGCCCGGCCGATGATCTGAACTATCTCGGTCAGGCTCGAACGATACCCAACCGTCAGGGCGTGTTCGCACCATATCCAATCAAAGCCCTCCTTCGCCATGCCGAGAGCAATGATGATATCGACGTGGTCGCGATTGTTCTTTTGCGCGGGGTCTCTGAGTGATCTAAGAACTTTGTCCCGCTTGGCCGGCTCGTCATCTACCAAGTCCGCGATCTTGAGAATCGTTCCGTCGGCAGTTTTCACAAGCTGGAATCCGGTGTCCGGATCGGTCCCTTGCCATTCACCGAGTTCCTCGATGATGTGCTCGACCTCGCGGATCTTGTCCTTCGTGCTCTCGCGGGCATTGACGTTGGGAATGTGAAGGATCGTTTTCTCGTGTGGATTCAGAACACTCAAGATCTCGTCGGTATAGGAGCCGGTATAAAAGAAGTACCCGAGGTCTAGCTGCTTCAGATATTGATAGCCGTTTAGCTGCTCGTAGTAGGTATAGGTCACGGTGTCGAATCGAGACTCGTCGTCCGGGTGCAGTACAGCCTCTGCGTCGCCGCGGAAATAGGAGCCCGTCATCGCGACGATATGTACCTTGTCACGGGCCATAAGATCGCGGACATGCTCACCTAGCTTGTTACCGGGGTTCGCCGAGATGTGGTGAAACTCGTCCACCGCGATCAGGCGGTCGTCAAAGGCCTCAGCGCCAAATTTATCCATCGCGAACCGGAAAGTGGCATGCGTGCAAACCATCGTTTTGTCATCGCTTTGCAAGAACTTCTTCACGGCGTCCACCTTGCCGTTCGTGTCATTACCCGGAGCTTCGCAAAGGTTCCATCTCGGCTCCACCTTCCAGTCCGCCCAAAAGCCGAACTTTGTCAGCGGCTCATCTTGAAAGCTGGCTCCGATCGAACGCTCCGGCACGACGACGATCGCCTGCTTGAGGTTCTGGTTTTCCACCTTGTCGAGCGCGATGAACATCAGCGCCCGGCTCTTGCCCGACGCCGGAGGCGATTTGATCAGCAGATACTGCTCGCCGCGTTTCTGCCACGCACGCTCCTGCATCGGGCGCATGCCCATCGCGTTCGGCCGGGTGGAATGACCATCCTGCGCATATGTGACGGAAATGGAGGGAATAGATCCTGGGCGTTGATTCATAGGAGTGATTATAGATAAGTATTGTGTTTAACGCAGAGCGGGCAAACCCCGCAGAGTTTCTTCTCCGGTTCCGTTCGTCTTCCTCTTCATACGTTGACGATCAAGCCTACCGCTTCAACAAACGGAAAGGAGAAGGTCACGATGGGTTCATCGAAGTCCTCCCGTCGATCAGTGGAAAAAGTCACCCGATCAGCAACTGCTCGGGTGTCAAATATCCCGCTAAGAACTCAAAGTAAACTCAAACGCGGTCGAATGCGTTAGGCACAAGATAAGGGGTAGTTCGCAAGCCAACTACCCTCTAATTGTTGTGATTGCGCCACTTACGGCACAATTTAAGTATTGCTAATACAGGAAACCCGCGCCTAAAATGTAAATGACCTGCTGTATCAGAGCAGGTCATTCGTATTGTTCGTTGCGGATCAAGTAACTAAGTAATTGCTTTCGAAGGGTAACCCTTAGGTGCTTGGTCTGTCAATCCACTTTTGACAGACCTTGAGGCGACTCAAGGCGCTATGAGGTAACTATGCCAATTCGGCTAAAGCTTGACTTCGAAAGGGCTCCTATCAAGTTCCCTTGTCCTAACTGCGGTCACAAGATCGCAACCACAATCGGCAAAATCAGACGCAAGACTCCGACCTTGTGTTCGGGTTGCGGAATGAAGGTAAACTTCACCTAGAGGATAGTCCGGTCATCCGCTAAGATTGCCGATTTCCAGTGTCGGTCTTGCCGGCTTTCTTCTCGCGTTGGTAAATATCTTTCTTGGAAACGGAAACGAGTTTTCTGGCAAGGTCTTGGAACTGCGTGAAGTCGTCCGTCTCCCACCCACTAGGTATTTTTGATTTAACCTTTAGGTCCATATATCGAGTATATACCGATGCCTACAAGAAAAGGGACGCTCATTTCTGTCCCAGTTTACAAAACTCGCCCGTTTCATAGCGCAAAGCTAAAGGTTAAACGGGCCGAGCAACACATCGCCGATTTGGAACGATCTTTCCGATCCTTCATTCAGGATAACCCGCACGCTCTTGCCATCAGCGAAAATCCTGAAAGCGGGGAAGCCGTTGTTCACGTTAATTTCGGCAAGTTTATGCCATTCACCTTCGCACTCATTGTCGGGGACGCGGTACATAACTTGCGAACCGCCCTTGACCACGCGAACTGGGAACTGCGGGGACTTGACGGGGGCGCTCAGAACCGACACACCACCCTTCCAGTCCGTGACAATCGGATCGATTATGAAGCCGCGTGTAATGGAATAAAAACACCCATTGGCGATCTGCCTGATTTTTTCAAGGCCCTCGAAATGTTCAAGGGTGGTAGTGGAGACCTGATCTATGCCCTGCACGAATTGAACATTATAGACAAGCATATGTTTCTCCCGACTGCGGGGCGCTCGGTAGTCATTCCGTCGAGCGATCTCAACGTCACGACGCTGTCCATTGGCGTCCAAATTAGGCAGTCGGGTACGATTTCCGCGACTCCGATCGAAGCGGACGAGAACACCAAGCTTACCCTCGATATATGTTTTGGCGATATCGAGGTTTTCCAGTTCAAGCCGATTGTTCCAACGCTCGTGCATCTGGCAGATGCTGTTGAGCAGGTCATCGAACGGTTTGAAGCCCTTGTCGCTTGCAGGAATGGTAGGTTCGTCTCCTGACCTTTTATTTGAAATCATTGTTCCCCTTCTTCCGAGAGGCAACAAATACCAGCCTGTCCCCGAGTTCTTCTCTCATTTGGTGCGTCAAGTATATTGTTGTCCTTCGAAAGGAGGAAGCCGGGGCTATGCTTAAATACGTCCGGCCACCTTTTTCGGAGCAACCTGTTTTGCGGTCATCTGCGTATACAGCTCGAATAGTTTCTCGAGCCGTTCGGTGTCGTTTTTGAAGCGCCGGCCGATGTAGATGCGTTCGAGGGTTTCGTCGTTGCGGCCGTGTGCCTCGCGGAGGTTGGCGGGCATCTTTTCGGGATCGTACAACTCCGCGATCGTTGCAGGAAAATGAACCTCGCGGGCGAGCAGAATGTCCTCCGAACACCGCGTCAAGTCCGCCTTGTTCTGATCGCTGAGCGGCGGAACAGGAAACGTGTTCCAGCCGAGGGTGTTCGAATAAGAAAAATCGGTACGCATTCGCACGCAGACCGTGCCGATCCAAACCCAATGAAGCCGCGAGGCAATAAGCGCCATGTTCCAAAGCGGCGCGTCATACAGGGCAAAGTTCCGGTCACCAATTATGTAATCGTGCGTAAGGTAATCGACGGGTAGAAATTCGCGATTCTCGGACGACACACGCGGCACGACGATAGCCGATTTTTCTGATCGCCCAGCAATTTGAACAAAACGATGCGGACGGCTTGCAAAATCACGGGTCGAGGAGGCTGGCGACTGCAGCCTATTCTGCGCAACACGGCCCAATCTATCCGCGATGAATGCATTTTGCTTCGCGACATTCGCCTTACTTTCCTCAATCCACAGGCAATATCGTTGCTTGCCGTTGATCAATTCCTCCGACCCTACGAAATTGCGCACAAAGGAACGCGCTTGAACATCTTGCTTGAGATCAATTGCTTCAACGTCGCTCAAAAAAAGATAACCGCCGTCTCGGGGCATGTTACCGAACAGCATTTGTGATTGTTGCCCGAGCGGGGCACTTGTCTTCTGAATGACCTCCGTCCTCTCGGGGACGAGGTATGGGCCAATCACCCGGCAATCACGTACATGACCAGCATCGTCAAAAAGCCGCTTTGGTTTGGTAGAGGCTCGGCCGAGTCCAATGATGATTACAGTTACACCGGCATTGTGACTTGCGAGATTGCTCCACTTGAACGGGAGGTGTGCAAACGGAATTTCTATCTTCCGCTCAAAGACCTCTGGCCAAATTTCGGACGCCTGCTGGCCCTGACATAGACTGTTTGTCGTGACGAATGCGGCGGATGCATCCGCTACATGTTCGACATAATCGAGATACCGGGCGACCCACCCCGATACGTAATCAGTGGTCTTGGCGAGGTGAGGATATTTTGCCCATGCGTTTGCCAATTCGGATTTTTGCTCTACACTCTGCCACTTACTGCCCTTATATGGCGGATTTCCGCAAATGTAGGTCTCTCCGCCTTCGTTCTCGAAATCGATCTCCGCCTGGTCCACCGGCATGCTGAAAAGATCGTCACCGACAAGCTTCACGCCTCTGTCCGTCGGCGGACAGATGCTGAGCCAGTCGAGGCGGAGGGCGTTGCCGCAGGTGATCCAGTTGGCGGCTTCGAGCGGGAGGAATTCGGCGAGGGCGAGCTGCTGGCCGCGGAAGTGAACGTCGGACTGATATTCGGCGATGATCAATGCAAGCCGGGCTATCTCGGCGGGAAAATGTCGCAGTTCGATGCCGCGAAAGTTTGTAAGCGGAATGTCCGACCGCCGCTGGGGCTCGCCACGCCGCCGGTTGATCTCTGCCTCGATCTCGCGCATATGCTTGTACGCGATGACCAGAAAATTACCCGACCCGCACGCCGGATCGAATACACGAATGCGCGCTATCCGCTGGCGAAGGTTCAGCAGCTTTCGGGCATTGTCGCCCGCATCTTCCAACGCAGATCGCAGATCGTCGAGAAAAAGCGGATTCAGCACCTTCAGAATGTTCGGCACGCTCGTATAGTGCATGCCCAAGCTTCCGCGTTCCTCGTCATCCGCCACGGCCTGTATCATCGACCCGAAAATGTCCGGATTGATCTTCGTCCAATCAAGCTTGCCGACGTGCAGCAGATACGAACGGGCGATCCGCGAAAACCGCGGCACCTCAAGGCTGCCCGAGAAAAGCCCGCCATTCACATACGGAAATCCATCCGCCCAACTCTTAACATTCGCCGCTGCCCGTTCGGCGATCTTTGTGTTCATCGAACGGAACAGCTCCGCTAACACTTCGTGCGTATTTGATGAATCACTCGCGCTCATCTGCGCGATGGTGGACGTGAAAAGCCCTTCGCCGTTGAAGATATTTGTGTCCTCGGCAAAGAAACAAAATATCAGCCGGGCCATGAAATGATTCAGGTCCTCACGCCGTGCGGCGGAATCCCAGTCCGGGTTTTCCTTTAGCAGCTCGATATAAAGCCGGTTCAGCCGCCCCGTCGCCTTGATATCGAACGCATTCTCGCGGATCTGCTTGACCGTCGTAATTCCGGCCAGCGCCAGAAAGAAGCCGAAGTGGTCGGAAAATGCGGCGTAATCGCAAGCGGCCGTTTCGCCCTCCGCCAGGTTTTCCGCTTCAAACCATTTCCCGTCGGTCGCTAGAATGAACTTTGCCTTCTGCTTCGCCGTCGCTGGGCTTTCACGCAAAGCATCGAGCGTGGCCGATACTTCACCTTCGGCACAGACCTGAATGTGAATGTTATTGCGCTGTAGAACTCCTCCGGGAAGGTCGCTCTTGTTTGAGTCGCCCTTTTTTAATTTGCGGATCGTCGTTTCCTTGTTCCCGAAAGCCTCAAGAAAGGCGAAAGGAAAACTTTCGGCGTCGAAAGGCTGCTCAGCGAGTCCGGAAACGGCTTCTTCGATTTCAACGGCGTTCATAGGATAGCTGGCCTTCAATAATACGCGAGGTTGCTTGGGGTATCTAATAGGGCTTCAGAAATGCAAAGGTGACGCAGTTTATTTGCCGCAGATCGCGGACACTAGAAGGCGTCAACCTCCCGTTCCGTAAAATCCATCATATTTACCGCAAAGGTTGATGGCGTCTATTTAGTCATCGTGCGGCGGTTGCGGGAACCGGCAGTCCTCGTCCGAAACTGCATCGTCCACTTCTCCGCAGATGGCTTCGCGGTCGATACTATAACTGATGTAAATGATCATGATTAAATTCAGTGATAGGGAAAAAGGAAGGGAAAATACGAAACGGACGCCGATTTGGCGTCCGTTTTTTCTCGTAAGTTATTGAAAACATTGGCTCCGCAGGTAAGACTCGAACTTACAACCCTTCGGTTAACAGCCGAATGCTCTGCCATTGAGCTACTGCGGAATAATGGCGATCGCCCGGAAATCGAGCGAACCTAAAGAGTAGGAATTTCGAGTGATGTTGTCAAGCTTTCGGGGCTAGGCTTCTTAATCCGGCGGGCGTCGCATAGAATGCTTTGACATACAATTATGAGCATCCCACGATACCTCACGAAATCCCGCTTCAAGCTTGGCTTGGAATGTGCGACGAAGCTGTATTATACCGGCAAGTCTGACATCTACGCCGATCAGAACTTTGACGATCCGTTCCTGCGATCGCTCGCGGACGGAGGATTTCAGGTCGGCGAGTTGGCGAAATTCTACTTCCCGGGCGGCGTCGAGATCGGGCGGGGAGATTATTCCGCCACGGCTGAACAGACTCGAGCGTTGATCGAGGCGGGCGATTGCACGATCTACGAAGCTGCGTTCCTCGCGGGCGATCTTTTCATCTACGCCGACGTGGTCGAGCGGCGCAGCGATGTGTTGAACCTCTACGAGGTGAAGGCGAAATCGATCGATCCCGTCAACGATTTCGCCTTCACCACGGGATCCTTTCCGGCTGGCAGAAATATATCTACGACATCGCTTTCCAGAAGATCGTCGTCCGGCGGGCATTCCCCGATCTCGAGGTTAAGGCTCATCTTGTGCTGGTCGACAAGACAAGCCGCTGCCCGACCGATGGCTTGAACCAGAAGTTTCGCACGAAGCGCATCGATGGACGCACCACCGTCCTAACGACTCCTCCGACCCCTGAAGACCTCTCTAGCCGCATGCTCCACATCGTGAATGTAGACGAGGTATGCGATGGCATTTACGCCGGACAGTATTTCGGCGAGAAGTCGGGGCTGACGTTTGAGGGGACGATACAGGCGCTTGGGGAGGCATACCGTGAAGATCGACGTCTCTCTTCGATGCCTACCAAGGGCTGCCGCGACTGTGAATTCAAGGCGACAGCCGAAGAAAAGGCCGCCGGGTTCAGGAGCGGTTTCGAGGAGTGCTGGTCCGGACATTTTAGCTGGACCAGCGATCAGTTCGAGCGGCAGTCGGTGCTCGACATCTGGAATTTCCGCGACAAGGACAAGCTGATCGAGTCCAGGCGCGTGACGCTGGTCGAGCTAACCGACATCGATCTAAAGCTGAAGGACGATGGGAGGGCCGGACTCTCGTCCAGCTACCGCCAGAAGATGCAGGTCGACAAGGCGCGCATCGGCGACAATACCCATCACCTCGATCGCGACGGACTTGCCGCGGAGTTTGCGAAGTGGAAATTTCCGCTCCACTTCATCGATTTCGAAACCGCCGCTCCGGCGATCCCCTTCAGCCGCGGTCGCCGCCCTTATGAGGGACTAGCCTTTCAGTTCTCGCATCACGTTGTCGACGAAGACGGCACCGTCGAACACCGCGGGCAGTTTCTCCACACCGAGCCCGGCGTCTTTCCGGCATACGATTTTCTACGAGCGTTGAAGGCCGATCTCGAAACCGACGAGGGCACGATATTCCGCTACGCCGCGCACGAAAACTCGTTTATGAATCGCATTCACGAGCAGATCCGGCAGGCGGGAGACATCGCGGACGCAGCTGAACTGCTAGGGTTCATAGAGAAAATTTCCAAGTCAAAAGAAAAGGCCGACCTCACCTGGGAAGGCCCGCGAAACATGGTCGACATGCTCGAACTCGTGAAGCGGTATTACTACGACCCTTACACCCGCGGCTCAAATTCCATCAAGCAGGTACTGCCGGCGATCTTGAATAGCTCGAAGTATCTGCAGGAGAAATATTCTAAACCCGTCTATGGCGGCGACGGGCCGATCAAGAGTCTCAACTTCAAAGCTTGGACGTGGGTGCAGTTTGACGAAGCAGGTAAGGTGATCGACCCCTACAAGCTGCTCCCGAAGATGTTCGACGGCATCTCCGATAAAGACTTCGAAAAGCTGATGAGCGATGAGGACGAGATGCGTGACGGCGGCGCCGCGATGACGGCTTACGCGAAATTGCAGTACGAGGAAATGAGCGAATTCGAACGTACGGAGATCCGCTCCGCCCTACTCCGATACTGCGAACTCGACACGCTGGCGATGGTGATGATATATGAAGGCTGGCGGGAGATGCTGTCAGAACCCGTAGCCGTAGCGACCGGGTGATCCTGGATGGTCGTCAGAACCGAGAGCGGTAGCGACCGGATTCTTTTAACCGTACAACTATGGCTAAAGCTGAATTGAAAACGAGACCTACGAATGCGAGCGTCGAGGATTTCATTGCCTCGATACAGAACGACACGCGCCGCAATGACGCGATCAAGACGCTCGAGATGTTCAAGCAGATCACCGGCGAAAAGCCGACGATGTGGGGACCGGCAATCGTCGGCTTCGGCAGCCAGCAGCTAAAGTACGCAACCGGCCGCGAGCTCGATTGGCCTATCATCGGCTTCTCTCCGCGAAAGCAGAATATGACGCTATACGTCATCTGCAATTCGCCGAAACAGCCCGAACTACTCGCTAAGCTCGGCAAACATTCAACGAGCGTGAGCTGCCTCTATATAAACAAGCTGGCTGACGTCGATGAAAAGGTGCTCGAGAGGGTCGTAAACGACGCCTATATATATTCAAAGAAGAAAACGAAGCCCGTCTGACAAACACTTCCTTCGTGCGTATAATCGTTTCTTTGAAACAGGAACCCGGTCGCTACCGCTCCCGGTTCTGACAAAGGAGCGGCCTTATCTTGCAGCACGAACTCATACTCATTCTCGATTTCGGATCGCAGTACACGCAGTTGATCGCGCGCCGCGTGCGCGAAGCAGGTGTTTATTGCGAGATCCATCCGTTCCATTTGGCTGCTGATGTGATCGCGGCTAAGAGTCCGATGGGCGTGATCCTTTCGGGCGGGCCGTCGAGCGTGACCGACGAGGACGCGCCGAGAGTAGGAGAGGGTTTTTACGACAATGTCGGAGCGCCGATCCTCGGCATCTGCTACGGAATGCAGCTCGCGGCGATCGACCTCGGCGGCCGCAGCGAACCGGCCGCACGACGCGAATACGGGCATGCAAAGGTCAAAGTTCTAAGCGGAGCGACCAAACTCTTTAACGAACTCCCGTTCGAACTTGACGCGTGGATGAGCCACGGCGATCACGTGACCGAGATCCCACCCGGATTTCACAAGACAGCGACGACAGGCGACGTCATTACCGCTATGGAGAACGACGAACGCGGCATCTATTGCGTTCAGTTCCACCCAGAGGTATCGCACACGCCGCTTGGCAAAGAGGTCCTGCGCAATTTTCTTTTCAACGTCTGCGGATGCAAAGGCGATTGGACTCCGGCGAGCTTTATCAAGGAAGAGATCGAACGAATCCGCGAGATCGTCGGGCCGACAGACCGAGTGGTTTGTGGCCTAAGCGGCGGCGTCGATTCTACCGTCGCAGCCGCACTCGTCCACGAAGCTATCGGCGATCGGCAGACGTGCATCTTTGTAAACAACGGTCTGCTCCGATATCGCGAATTCGAAGACACGCTTCAGGTCTATAAAGACAATCTTCACCTCAACGTCGTCGGCGTGGACGCTTCGCAGGATTTCTACGCGGTGCTGAAAGATGTAGTCGATCCCGAGTTGAAAAGAAAAGCGATCGGTGCAAAGTTTATTGACGTTTTTGATGGCGAGGCGAAACGCATCGGAGATGTGAGATGGCTCGTGCAGGGAACTCTGTATCCGGACGTCATTGAATCTGTATCCTTGCGCGGCTCAAGCGTAACGATCAAATCGCATCACAACGTCGGCGGGCTGCCCGAGAAGATGAACCTCAAGCTCATCGAACCGCTTCGCGAACTATTCAAAGACGAGGTCCGCGTCATTGGCCGCGACCTCGGCATTCCCGAGATGATCCTCGAACGCCACCCGTTCCCCGGCCCGGGACTCGGCGTCCGCATCCTCGGCGACATCACCCCCGAAAAGGTCGAACTGCTCCAAAAAGCGGACAAGATCTTTATCGAAGAGCTTCACAACTTCGGCATCTATAAAGACGTCTGGCAGGCCTTTGCCGTGCTGCTGCCGATCCAATCGGTCGGCGTCATGGGCGATTTCCGCACCTACGAAAAAACCGTCGCACTCCGAGCCGTCACCTCCACCGACGGCATGACCGCAGATTGGGCACGACTTCCTCACGACTTTCTCGCCGCCACGTCATCCCGCATCACCAGCGAAGTTCGCGGCGTCAACCGCGTCGTCTACGACATTTCTTCCAAACCCCCGTCGACGATCGAATGGGAGTAAACCGCCGCCGGCAGAGCCGCTAAGAATATTGATGCCACAGCCAAAAAGACCAGACCGCCAAGCCTAGGCCGGACGGTCTGAATCGTGAGTGGGCCCTTACCTAAGGGCGTTATCCGTGCTCGGCAGATCCGTCGGTGTTGCCGATCTAAGCAACCACCTGATAGGGAAGCATCATCTCGTTGTCTTCGTGCTCCAGAATGTGGCAGTGCCACACATAATCGCCGACAAACGACTGACCGAACGGCACGCCGGGGGCGGCTTTCCCGCCGAACGGAACCATGATGCTTAGCACCTCGCCCGGGTTGGCACGTACCGTATCCTTCCAGCCTCCCTCGTTGGCGTCGGGTTTTCGCGACCGACCGATAAGAAACGGATCGGCAGACGGTACCGGATGCGAGCCATACGCATCGTGACCGAGATCTTCGTAATGCGTTTCAAGATAATCTTCGACCCTGAATTTCTGCCGCGACAATACCTGGAACTGCACAAGATGTAGATGGATCGGATGCGTGTCGCCGGTCGTGTTGATAATGTTCCACCGCTCTACCGTGTCCACCTTCGGTTGCTCGATCTCGTTGGTGTCCCACGGCAGGTTGTTGAGCAAGGCCATCAGCGGTTCGTCCGCTTCCATGTCCATTATCTCCACCAGGGAAAGGTTGCGGACCTTCACAGGCGCGGGCAGTGGGATGATCGGAGTCGCTCGGAGCGATGCGGGAATCAGGGGCGTGAAGCCGAGGGCGCTTCCGACCGTAAATTGCATTATCTCCTTGAGCGGCAAGCCACCCTTTCGCTCGCTTCGCGGGCCGTCCGGGAATGGTGCCGGAGCGGTATTCTTAAGAATGACCTTTGTTCCGGAAGCCTCATTCGAGAAATCGATCAAAAGGTCCGCCCGCTCGCCCGGGGCAAGGATCAACCGGGTTAAGGAAACCGGTGCATTTAGCAATCCCCCGTCTCCACCGATCTGGAAGAATGGCCTATTGTTCGAAAGATAAAAATTGTAAACCCGCGCGTTCGAACCATTTATCACGCGGAACCGGTAAAGCCCGCGATCGACATCAAGGTTTGGAAATGCCTTTCCATTGACCACAGCGACATCCCCGAAAAACTCCGGCGACCATATCTTCAGCGGCCCGGCCGGATAATCCATCGCACCATCCTCGGTAAACATTCTGTCCTGGATCACCAAAGGAACCTCGTATTGTCCCGCCGGAAGCCCGATCGGGTTATCGGAAGTCCCGGTATCCCAGTCATCGCGTAAAAGATAGAAGCCCGCAAGCCCCGCCATTACATTCAGCCGCGTTATGCCCAACGCGTGGTCGTGATACCAGAGGTTCGTCGCCTCCTGATCGTTGACGTAATGGTAGGTCTTGCCATCGCCCGGCAGGAACGTATCTTCCGGATGGCCGTCGCTTCCGGGTTCCGTGTTGCCGCCATGCAGATGCAGCGAAGCCCGCGGACTAGTCGCGTCTTCGCTCATAGCACCGTGTAGTGTCGGATCGATAGCGAATGCCAAAGGGTGCGGGCCGAGATCGTTCTGCGCATTTATCTCGATCGGTACGCCGCGTTTCGCGCTGATCGTCGGCCCAAGATACGACGCTCCGCCGTAACCCCAGGTGGGAGCATTCGGCATCGCACTATGAAAACTATGTGTCGATGGGGCCATCGCCAGATCGAAACTGCCGCCTTGGGTCGCGTCTATTACCGGCGGGATCGGCAGATACTCCGTAAACTTCGATAGCTCAAAACTGCTCGAAAAAAGGGCCGGGGGTCCCGAATTTCCAAACGATCTTTAATAAAGTAAAAAAGCGGCCGCCGAGCCGCCCGCTATCTTCATAAAATCGCGCCGTCCTAGTTCAAATAGTCTATTTTTTACGGGCATAACCAAACTCCTCTAAAAGAAAGCTTAATGGTCAAAACAAATTGTTTATATATGCCCCCGCAAGTTGCGTGCCCCCTTCAGGGTCCAAAAACCCAGAGAAATCCACTTTTACGGCGCGATCCACCACTGAATACCACGGAATAATACGCGCGCCGTGACAATTCCGAGCGCTAGAGATCAGCAGCACGAGCTTAGGTATTAGCAACGTGGGTCGAAGTGATAAGGGAAATGAACGAAATTGTCGGGATGCCTAGAAGGGGTATAAGATCGAGACGTCTTTTGGAATTTCTGAGCCTGCGTTGCTAAGCCGGTTTACATTTGGAAGAGGCCTCGCGATCACCGCGAGGCCCTTTTATATTCAACAGATTACGACCCATCTCCCCTATCTTCGCCCTGCCAACCGGAAGATCGCCAGAACGACGATCGCGCCGATTATGGACGAGATAAAGCTCGGTAAGTTGTCGCCGATATTATCGAATGAACTTATCATCGGATACCCGAAGAAATATTTACCCAGAAATCCGCCAACAACGGCTCCAAGGATTCCGAGAATCGTAGTTAAGATCACGCCTCCGCCATCAGGGCCCGGCACGATGAACTTGGCGAGGTAACCCGCCAAAAATCCTAGAACTAACCAAATAAGTAAAGAAACCATTGCATTATCCTCCTACCACATCAAAGAACGGTGCCCTTCGATTTTTGCAAATGCTCGATAGCTTTTATCGTATCAGAACAAGTGGCCGGCGTCTGTGCGCTCCCGCACACCTCGGACTACTTTACCCGTTGGACCACAAAACAGAACTCAACTTGCCGTTAAAAGAAACGGAAGGCTCCGACGTCCGGAGCTTTTTGGATTTAGATTCCCATGTCGATGATCGCTGATCAATCTTCCATTTGCTTGATGGGCTTTGGTTTTCCGTTTATCACTGCCCGATAGATACCCCCCAATAGGTCGACTCCTGCTGGTGCATTTCCTGATGGATCCGAATGTCTACGGACGTGGGTCTGTGGCCGCTGTCTTCGGCGTCGAGCCGATCTGTGAGATCTGCAAACACCTAACGGAAAGCATGAACCCCTCACATATTAGCGATACTTATATATTAGCTGAATATATTTTTTTATTCTAAGTGCATCTGACTGGCTTTGAAGCCCGAAAATACTCGTGAATGCGATCGATCTTTCGATGTTTTATCACTGAGGGTTTTCTTGGCCGTCTAAGCGGACGATCTCGATTTCGACATCATCAGGGTTTCGGTATCGTCTGCCGGGACTGACGAAATTGGTCTTCTCAGCCAGCCACAAGGCTTTGAGCTGGAGCAGAATCAGTCGCCTTTCCACCTCTTTGAGAGAGTATTGTTTTGCATTGAAGATAATACCTTGGAGGACATATGTTACCTGAGCTTTCCATTGAACAGTTTTCGCTAGTTTCAAATTTTCTCTCCTTCGCCGTCGCTACCCTTGCGGCGTCATCGCTGTTCTTCTTCATCGGCCCCGGGGTCAATAAACGATACCGTATAGCCGTCGTCGTCAGTGGTCTCGTATGCTTCATCGCGACTTACCACTATTTGAGAATCTATGATTCGTTCGCGGCTGCGTATGCTCTCGAAAGGACCGGTGACGCTGCCCGCTACATTGCAAGCGGCAAGCCATTCAACGATTTCTACCGATACGCTGATTGGTTTATCACCGTTCCGCTCTTGATGGTCGAGCTCGTTGCCGTCCTTGCTCTCAAACGGAGCGAGAGCCGAACTCTTTTGACGAAATTGGTTATTGCGACAGCTCTGATGATCGCACTGGGATATCCCGGTGAGGTCTCCACAGATGCAGGAACCAGGTGGATATTTTGGACCCTCAGCATGGTGCCGTTTCTCTACACCCTGTACGTTCTTTTCATAGAACTTGGAAAAGCATTGGAGAGACAGCCGGAAGCCGTTAGAGGCTTGATCTCGACGGCGCGGGTGGTGATCGTAATTACGTGGTTCTTCTATCCAATAGCGTTTGCGATAAAAACGTTAACCGGCTTGACGGCCGAGGGCGAGGTAGCGATCCAGATCGGGTATTCGATCGCGGATGTCACTGCGAAGGCCGGGTATGGCCTGGTTATCTACCTGATTGCACGCCGTAAAAGCGAGCTGGAAGACGAGGTCTCTGGATCAAGTTTGCCGGACGCCGCATTACCAGCCTAGTAACGCTCAAGAGGTTTGAGTTGAAGGCTGGTCATCTTTATGAGGCCAGCCTTGATTTGTTTAAGAAGAAATTAAAGGGTCAAAATGAGCAAAGAACCTGGTTCCATTCTCATTGCGGGGGCTGGATGTGCGGGCCTAAGTCTCGCGATGCACTTGATCGAGCGTAAAAACTTTAACCGAAAGATCGTGGTTGTTGAGCCACGGACGCGTGATGAGTACACCGACGACAGGACGTGGAGCGGCTTTTCGACCAAGCCCCACCTTTTTAGCGGTCTCGCGTCGACCCGGTGGCACAGATGGAAATGTAAAACCCCAAACGGCGAAAACATTTCCGAATCCCGGCGGTATTCTTATGAGTCAATCCGATCTTCGGACTACTATAACTTTTGCTTCGAACAGTTGACTTCTGATCCGCGAGTCGAGATTCACTTTGGATGCAGATTAGTAAATTCAGTCGATGGTTCATTTGATGTCGTTGACAAGTCGACTGGGCCGAAGCGACATCTTAAGCCCGATCATTTCTTCGACAGCCGCCCCCAGAATGATTCCTATTTTTCTGGAAACCCAGACGACGTCGTACTTTGGCAGCAGTTTTCAGGGATCGAAGTTGAAACGGTCCAGGACACCTTCGAACCTGGTGTCGCGACGCTGATGGACTTTGCCGTTAGCCATGGAGACGCTATACGTTTTATCTACGTACTCCCGTTTTCGAGGCGTCGGGCTTTGGTCGAATTTACGGTTTTCCACCCTTCGACTGTACCGTTTCGTAATTTGAGAAATGAAGCGGAGATGTACCTGAAAAAGGTTTACGGTGAAAGCTCTTGGCGCGCGGTCGGATATGAAAACGGCAGAATCCCGATGGTCACCTCGGAAATAGCATCGAATACCTCTCAAAATACAACCAGGATCGGTATCAGCGGTGGTTTGGCCCGCCCGTCGACGGGCTATGCGTTCGCATCAATTCACGAGCACAGCCGCCAGATCGCCATGTCTCTTGAGTCGGGAATATCAATTAAGGACCGAAAACAAAGCCGGCTTTCCAAAGTTTTGGATCGAATATTTCTGAGCTATCTCGCCAAGAATCCAGAGAAAGCTAGCCATCTTTTTCTGAGGATCAGCCAGAGAACTGACCCCGACCGTTTCGCTCGTTTTATGATGGACACCTCGAGCCTGCTGGATAAGCTCGCCGTTATTATGTCTATGCCCAAACTGCCATTCATAGTTGAAGCATGGCATGCCCGCAACATATGGCTTAGACGTCGCTCGACTTCCTCGCGGGTTCAAAGTTTTCGTCTCGCCGAGAAGGCACATTCGTGATGATCAACGTTGACCAACGTACTCTGAGGGAATGGCACAAAAAGGCCGTGCTCCCATTTCTGAGCGGATGTGCGTTCGTCGGGTTGTTTTGGAATCCTGACGTCTCCATTCAGGTTGTAATAATGCTGATCGGTATCGCAACTATCGGTCTCGGGCACGGTGCAATGGATCATCGGGTAGGAGAGATTCTGATGCGGCCGCGATTCGGCCGTAATTGGGCAGTCATTTTTACACTAGCCTATCTTGCACTCGTAGCGATGGGATTCGGCGGCTGGATCATTGCGCCCGCACCCGCGCTGATATTGTTTCTCGCATACTCGGCACTTCATTTCGGGTCTGACCGTTTCCAGGCAAATAGCACTGTTCACGCAGCTTCAAGAGGTGCGATTCCTCTACTCCTGCCGGTCGCTTTTCACCCTGAAGAAGTTTCAAACCTCTTTTCGATGATCACTTCTACAGATCTTAGAGTTGAACAGTATGTACTTCCAGTGGGATTATTGGCGGCTTTGGCGGTATTTCTTACGGTCATTTCTGCCGTTCGCCGCCGTGAATTTATTCAGGGAACTGAAACCCTTTTGCTGGTTGCCCTAAACATTACAAACCCTCCGCTTGTAGCCTTCACCTTGTATTTCGTGTTTCTTCATTCGATCGGCCACATTATCGAATTAGCCGGATGGCTTGAGCCAAAGTCCGTCTTAAAAGGATTCCGTCGGATCGTTCGTGAATCATTACCGCTCACTGCTCTTTTGGTGCTGGCGAGTGCTTTAGTGATCAGTCTGGCCCGTGTCGTCGAATTAAAACCAGCTATTATTCAGACAGTTTTTATTGGGTTAAGCTGCCTTACGGTTCCCCATATGGTCGTAACACATGCCGGTGAAAAATGGTTTTCCAGGCAGGAATTTGGTCTAAGTTAAAGAGGAATGGCGGGCCGCCGAGCCGCCCGCAATCTTCATAAAATCGCGCCGTCCTAGTTCAAATAGTCTATTTTTAATGGGCATAAAAAACTCCGTAGTTCAGAACATTTAAATCTCGAGGTTTTATACAGCATTGCGAGCGACGTTCCCTGAAACGAACGCGAAAATGCCGCAAAAAGGCGCTTTTACTGCAGTTTGTGGGCGAGTAAGATTCGCGCCCTGGTGTGAAGTTTCCAGTTCGATCTTGGAGGCGCCGGTGCTTGCCGGCGGTGTGGGCGTTCGCTCGGGCGGTCCCCGAAGCCTAGAGGCTAAACCCGACCGAAAAAAGCGCGATGCTGTGTAGAAAAGCGCGGTGCAGCGCGTACACTTTTGCTCTGCATCCGGCCAGCGACTGTACTCGCTGCCGTGAAGATTTCCGGCAATCCTCGGGTGCCGGCATCGGGAGAACGCCCGGCGCCAGTTCCGGCACTCATTTCGGACGAAAGACTGAAATGTTCGCGAAACTTAGCTGGCCGTTTATCGGTTATCGAACCTATTTCGATTGCCGTCCGTAGTGATCTAGCGGTGCCCCACAGAGCGCCCTGTTTGAGTACATCGTCGCACCAAACCGTCATTTTCTCCGTCCGTAACAAGTTGTTC